>CANGLG010000061.1 GCA_947454395.1 Flavobacteriales bacterium | reverse complement strand
TCACCTTCTGAGTTTTCGTCTTATTTCGCGCTTCATTTTCCGTCTAGTCTTCTTCATGAGACGACGGTTATTTTTGTCTTGGTTTTTGATGTGATTTTTGTATCTTTTTTCAACGTATTTGCGTTTCTGCTTTTGTTTTTTCTTTTCTTTTTTTAATTCTTTTTTGCGTTTACGCATAATCGCCCGCTCCTTTCCGTCTTTGGAATAATTAAACCCATGACTAAAATAAGGAATCAAAAAAATTAAAGCAATATAAAACGCAATTTTTCTCAAGTTTCGTAATTTTACACCTATGAATGTAAGACTTGTAATTCTTTTTATACTTTTTGTTGTGTTAAATAGTTGCAATAAAAATAAAACAAATCCTGTTCCCAGTATTCCATTTGATATTATGATAAATATTAGCTTACCTTCTTACAACAATCTAAATGGTGTGGGCGGTTGGTGCTATGTAAATGGCGGTTCTCGCGGAATAATTGTTTACAGGAGAGCAATCGATGAATTTGTAGCTTTTGATAGGCATTCACCCGCTGACCCCGACGCAACTTGTTTTTTGCCTCTATTCACGGATCCCGATAACTTTCTACAGTTGAATGACACATGCAATAATGCTAAATTCTCACTTTACGATGGATCTCCTATTGCAAATAGTACTTATGGGTTAAGGCAATACTCAACCTCATTTGACGGGAACACACAACTTCGAATATATAATTAAGAATTATTAATAATTGAAATTAAAAAACTGTTATTCAAAAACGAAATAGATGAACGAAATAAAAGTTTACATTATTGATAGAGAGGGAGAAAAGCATGAATTGGTTGGGCCAACTGACATGAATATGAATATTATGGAATTATGCAAGGCCTATGAATTACCTGTTTTGGGAGAATGTGGAGGCATGGCAATGTGCGCTACATGTCAGTGTTATCTAGAGTCAGAAACGAATTTACCAGAACAGAGTGATGCTGAATTAGACATGTTGGATCAAGCTTTTTTCGTTAAACCAAATAGCAGGCTTGGGTGTCAAATTCATTTAGATGAATCGATAAATGAAATCGTGCTTAGATTGGCTCCTGAATCACATTAATTCTATATCTCCATTCGCTTGTTAAAAACTTTGAATTGTTAATTTTTTATAAGGCAACTATTTTGTAATTTAGTCGTTTGAAAATTAATTCAATTCAAAAAAATTATGAGAAATTTATTTTTTATATTGATTTGCAGCTTTTCTTTATCTGCATTTTCTCAATTTAAGTCAAAGACAAATTTGAATGCTGTTCAATCTCAACCTATTGAATATAGTTTGACAAATCAACACAAAAAAGAATTAAAAAAATCTCCAGTTCACGATGAATATGTGGTTCATAAAGAGAAGTTAAAAACATACTTTGTTAATGATCAGATTCCTAGTGATTTTCCAAAATACATCGAGACCATATCGTACGAGGAGAATAAAAAAATCGCGATGGATTGGGCATTAGAAAACCCAAGTCTTTTAAAAGAGAATTTCAGAAATGATTTAATCGATTTAAAATAAATTCAATTGAAATTGATTAATAATATGCAAAATTTAAATTCAATCACTTCTAAATTGAGATTATCAAAATCCTATTTCAAAACAACTGGTTTTTTAGCTCTATTTTTTGTTCTTTTGAGCTTTAACAATTTGTTTTCTCAGTGCATCAATGCAGACCCTTTTTGTACTGGGACTTCCTATACTTTTCCTAATTCAACTAACGTAACGGATCTTGGCTCTGTAGATTGTCTTACAAGTACTCCAAATGCTACTTGGTACTACATGGAGGTTGATCAATCAGGAAGTATGTCGTTTACAATTAGTCAACAAGATGCTGCTGGTACGGCTTTGGATGTTGATTTTGCACTTTGGGGACCATACACTTCATTAGCTGCGGGATGTGGGAATGGTACATTTCCAGCTGGTTCAGCAATACAAAGTAGTTATTCTACAAGTTCTGTAGAAAACGTTGGACTAGGAGTTCAAGGGGGAAGTGCATGTTCTTTGGGTTCAGGAGGACAAACAACACCTCCAAATGTTCAAGTTGGAGAAGTTTACATTGTTTTGATTACAAACTTCTCAAATCAAGCTGGAACAATTACTTTCAATCAAACTGGCGGTTCAGGTTCAGCTGATTGCTCATTTACATGCGGTGTGAATTTAACTGCAACTCCCGGTGCTTGTTCTTCAAACACCTATTCGGTTTCAGGTAACTTAACCGTAACAGCTGGATCCGGTATTACTGTTCCGAATTCAGGAACAGTAACAATTAGTAATAGTTGCGGAGGAAATCCTCAAACATTTAATGCTCCTTTCACCAATATTCCGTATTCCTTTACAGGTCTAACAGCCAATGGTGCAGCATGCACTATAACGGCCACTTTTGCAAATTTCCCAAATTGTAATACCACTCAAACATATACGGCTCCAGCTTCTTGTAATCCAGTTTGTAACATCAGTTCTGTGACGGCAACACCATCTGCTTGTGCAACTGGTCTTTACAATGTAAACGGTGCTGTTTCTTTCACAGATCCACCTTCATCAGGAACACTTACAGTTACAGGGTCATGCGGCGGAACACAAACTTTCAATGCTCCTTTTACCTCCCCTTTAAACTATAATTTTACCGGTTTAACAGCTAATGGAAATTCATGCAATGTGACTGCTACCTTTTCTGCGAATACTTCTTGCACCAATACAGGAACATATACAGCTCCAAATTGTGTGTGTAATATAAGTTCAGTGACTGCAGTTCCCTCTGCATGTAACAATGATTTATATAATTTAAGTGGTGCAGTTACGTTCTCAAATGCGCCAACAACAGGAACTTTAACAGTTACAGGATCATGCGGCGGAACTCAAACTTTTAATGCTCCCTTTACTTCTCCTTTAAATTATAACCTCACTGGTTTAACGGCTAATGGAAATGCTTGTACAGTGACAGCAACTTTTTCTGCCAATAATGCTTGTACCAATACAGCAAACTATTCAGCACCTGCATCATGTTTAAACCCACCTTGTATAGTGGACCCATTTTGTTCGGGAACAATGACTTTTCCAGCAGGAACAAATCAAACTGCTGCAAGTACTACTTATCCGAACAATAACTATGGATGTCTTGGTTCTTCACCAAACCCAGCATGGTACTACATGGAAATAGCACAAGCAGGAGATTTAGGAATTAACATGAGTAATTCAGCAGGTGTTGATATTGACTTCATTTTATATGGGCCATATACCAGTTTATCAAACGCTAATTCTTTTTGCGATAATATGTGCAACGGAACAACAACAAATACTGTTGTAGATTGTAGCTTCAGTGGATCAGCAACTGAAACAGCTTATGCACCAACAACTCAGGTAGGAGAAGTTTACGTATTATTAATCACTAATTTCTCTAATTCAGCAACAAATATTTCGTTTACGCAAGGTTCAGGGAATGCAGCTACAGATTGTAGTATTGTTACAAGTTGTAATTTTACAGGTTTTACAGGTACTACTTCAGCTTGTACTGGTAATAACTATAGTATTTCAGGTACAATTTCATACACTGATCCCCCAACAACTGGAACTTTAACATTGACTAATTCTTGCGGAGGAAGCCAAACATTCAACGCCCCATTTGGTACATCATCAAATTATACGATTTCCGGATTAACAGGAGACGGGGGTTCATGTACAATCAGTGCATCGTTTTCTGATGGTACATGCTCGGCAACACTTGATTACACTGCACCATTGTGTACTTGCCCCGCAGAAATTGGAACCTTCAATACGAGTGTAACAGGAAGTTCAAATACGTTAACGAAACTATGTTATGGAGATCAAATAGATGTTATATCGAATAACAACTGGACTTCACCAAATGAAATTTTGGGCGCTACTGATCCATCCTCACCTAATTATGATCCTGCAGCTCCTCCATATGATCCAGGAATAAGTTGGTTGGTGTATGGATGCCCTCCATCAGTAGCTTTGACTCCAGCATCTGCAGCTGCGACTAATTTAACTATTCCGAATGACCCTTGTTTATTGGGAGTTATTGATACTATTCCAAACTTAAGTGACATAAATGATTTGTCTTTAATAAATGCATTACCGGCTGGATCGTTTACTAATAATACTTTATATTTCGTACCTATCACAATGTATAGTAATGTAGCTGGAACATACAGTTACGTTGTTTTGCCTGCTCTTGGTTGTTATGAACTAGGAACACCAATAGTGGTTCAATACCTTCCAGAAATCACTTACAATCAAACTACAAATTGTGCTAATGGAACAGCGACTATTACATTGCAAGGTGGTTCTCCACAATTGAATGGAACTAATTTCTCTGTGGTTCCAGGAAGTCTTGTGCCGAACACAGCCAACTTCGTAAATTCATCTACTGGAAATGGCGGCACAATTGTTATTGGAAATTTGACAACTGGTGCATATTCTTTTGATATTGTTGATGACAATGGTTGTCCAAAGTCAATTTCTGGAAATTTCACAGGACCACAAACTGCAGCTTTAAGCTATTCTGATAACACTTATTGTTTGAATGATGCAAACGCATCTCCTACTGTTGTTGGCACTCAAGGTGGTGCATATTCAAGCGGTTCAGGTTTAAGTATCAATTCCACAACGGGAATAATAAACTTTCAAAATTCAATACCAGGAGCATACACTGTAACGTATACTACTCCAGGACCATTGTGTCCAGCTACAAGTACTTTCAATCTGACTATAGAAGACTTTCCTCTTGTTGATGGTGGGCCTGACCAAACCTTATGCGTTGGTACTCCAGTAATTTTATCAGGTTCTGGTGCAGTTTCTTATACTTGGAATAATGGATTAGTTGATGGTTATCCGTACTTACCAAACTTAGGTCAAAATGAATTTACAGTTATTGGTTCTTCACAGGCAGGATGTAACGGATACGATACTGTTTTAGTAAATGTTATAACAGATTGTAATCCAGACATTGATATTGTTTTCTGGGTTCCAAATACATTTACTCCAGATGGTGACCAATACAATCAAACTTTTAAACCTGTATTCTATTCAGGCTTTGACCCTTTTGGATACGATCTATTTATATACAATAGATGGGGAGAATTAATATGGGAAAGTCATGATTTAAGTGTAGGCTGGGATGGTTCTTATCATGAGGGTGTTAAAGTTGCTGATGGCACATACACCTGGAAAATACGATTTAAGTTAATAAACAACGATGAAAAGAGAACTGTTGTTGGACATGTAAACGTTATTAGATAAACCTAAAAGACTCATTTTAAAGCCATCATATTTTTTGATGGCTTTTTTTATTTATTATTGGCAACTTTTCAAACCAATTAACGTCTTTTGTACAATAATACTAGACAATTAGGTCTTATTTCCTTTTCGATGAAAAAAATTATTTTTACTGTTTTCTCTTTTGTTATTTTGTTTAACAACTTATTATTTTCACAATCCTCATGTTTAAACGCTTCTCCATTTTGTACTGGAGTAACTTATACATTTCCAAATTCTACAGGAATACCCGATTTAGGACCAGCTGGGTGCATGGATGGGACAATTATGAATCCACAAACAGCAAGTACTCCCAATGCGGCATGGTATTATATGCAGATTGATCAATCAGGCCCTATGACTTTTACAATAAGTCAAACTAGCACTGCAGGTAGCGCGATTGATGTCGATTATGCCATGTGGGGACCTTATACATCTCTTTCGGCTGGTTGTGGAACCGGAACCTTTCCAATAGGCAATACGATTCAATCAAGTAATTCACCTAATTCAACAGAAACAGCAGCTTTGGGAGCTTTAGGTGGATGGGATGATGTAAATTGTATTAATAATTGTTGTTTAGGTGCAAGCACGCCACCCGTTCCTCAAGTTGGAGATATTTATATTATTCTAATGGCTAATTGGTCTGATGTTGCCGGTAATTTCACATTTTCTCAAACTGGAGGAAGTGGATCGGCTGATTGTTCATTTGCATGCGGAGTTAATTTAACAACAAATGTTGGAGCATGTACTAATGACACTTATAACGTTAGCGGTAATTTAACAGTAACGAGTAGCCCTGGGGTCTCATCTCCTAATAGCGGATCAGTAACCATAAGCAATAGTTGTGGAGGAAGTCAAACATTTAATGCACCATTTACAAATATTCCATATTCATTTTCTGGACTTACAGCCGATGGTGCTCAATGTTCAATTTCAGTCTCTTTCTCTGGATTCCCAAACTGTAATACAACTCAACTTTATGATGCTCCTTTACCTTGTTCTGGATCAACATCATGTAGTTTTACCGATATTACAGGAACAACATCTTCGTGCACCAACAACCAATATAGTATTTCTGGAACGATCTCATATACGAATGCACCAACAACTGGGACTTTGTCATTAACGAACTCATGTGGTGGAACACAAACATTTAATGCTCCGTTTGGAAATTCAATTAATTATACATTTTCAGGTTTATCCGGTGATGGAAGCCCGTGCACAATAAGTGCCACTTTTTCAGATGGAACTTGTTCTGCTACTTTAGATTACTTTGCTCCTAACTGTAACTGTCCAGCAGAAATTGGTACATTCATCACAGGTGTCACTGGAAATTCAAATACACTTACTAAATTGTGTTTTGGAGATCAAATTCAATCAATTTCAAATAACAACTGGACACCACCGAATGAAATTTTAGGAGCTACTGATCCAAATTCTGCAAATTACGATCCTAACGCACCTCCTTATGATCCTGGTGTAAGTTGGCTCGTTTATGGTTGTCCTCCTTCAATTGCATTAACACCGGGATCTGCTAATGCAACGAATCAAACCATTCCAAATGACCCATGCTTACTAGGTGTTTTTGATACAATTCCAAATTTCACGGATATCAATGATTTATCACTAATCAACTCTTTACCTCCAGGTTCATTTACAAACAATACATTATACTTTGTTCCAATAACAATGTATAGCATTGTTGCAGGAACCTACAGCTATGTTATTCTTCCTGCTCTAGGATGTTATGAGGTTGGAACACCAATTAGTGTGCAATATCTACCTGAAATAACCTATACTCAATCGTCTAATTGCGCTAACGGGACTGCTACAATTACATTATCAGGAGGTTCACCGCAACTAAACGGAACAAATTTCAGTGTTGTACCTGGAAGTCTAACTCCATCATCGGCCAATTTTGTAAATTCAACAACTGCAAACGGTGGGACAATAGTCATTGGTAATTTATCAACTGGACCTTACTCGTTCGATGTCGTTGATGATAATGGTTGCCCCAAAACTATTTCTGGTAACTATAATGGTTCTCAAGCCGCAACGATAACATATCCAGATCATTTTTATTGCATTAATGAACCAAATGCCTCACCTACAATATTTGGGACCCAAGGAGGAACATTCTCAAGTGGAATCGGACTAAATATTAATAGTTCAACTGGTGTAATCAATTTTCAAAATTCAAATCCAGGAGGATATACTATTACCTATACTACTTCTGGTGCACTTTGCCCTGGAACTTCAACTTTTGATATTTTAATTGATGACATGCCGATTGTAGACGGCGGTCCAGATCAAACATTATGCCTAGGAAAACCTCTATTATTATCAGCGTCTGGAGCAATGACATACAGTTGGAGTAATGGTCTCGTAGATGGCTTGTCTTATTTACCTAATGTTGGCCAAACTGAATTTACTGTTATTGGTTCAACAACAGCGGGATGTTTGGGTTACGACACAGTTTTAGTTGATGTAATTGCAGACTGTATAACCGATGAGGACATAGTTTTCTGGGTTCCAAATACTTTTACACCAGACGGAGATCAGTTTAATCAAACATTTAAACCAATTTTTTACTCAGGTTTCGACCCATTTGGTTATAGTATGTTCATTTATAACAGATGGGGTGAAATAGTTTGGGAAGGACATGATGTTGCTTATGGTTGGGATGGTACTTATCAAGAAGGCATTAAAGTTCAAGACGGAACATACACATGGAAAATAAAATTCAAACTGAAAAATACAGATGAGAAAAAAACGTATGTTGGACATGTAAATCTCATCAAATAAACTTAGAATTTTAATTCTTAGAGCTTATTACGACAAGGTAATCAAAAACTTTATCTTATTGAATTTCGCTTTTATTTGAAAGCAACCTTAAAGAATAGTTTTGTTGTGAATTTATTTTTTAGACTGACAAACAAAACTTGTTCTTTCAGCAGATGTTTTTGAAATTGCAGCATACCCTCCAATTACATCAACAAAATCATTAAATCCTTTTGACTTCAAAACAGAAGCTGCAATTATACTTCTGTAGCCACCAGCGCAGTGCAAAATAAACTGTTGATTATTTGGAAAATCTTGCAAATGTTCAAAAATAAAATCTAACGGGATGCTTTTCGCACAAGCCAAATGCTCTGCTTCAAATTCACCCGGTTTTCTTACATCGATTACAATTGGATTACTAGAAAGTTGATCTTTTAATTGATTTGCATCTATTCTATTAATTGTTTCCAGTTCTCTTCCTGATTGTATCCACGTTTGAATTCCTCCATCCAAATAACCTTGAACATGGTCGTAACCTACCCTTGCAAGTCGTTTCACAGTTTCTTCTTCCTTCCCTTCTTCCGTTATTATTACGATTTCTTGATTGACATTTGGAATCAAAGCGCCAACCCAAGGAGCGAATTGTCCTTCAAGTCCAACAAAAAGACTCCCTTTAATAAATCCTTTTGAAAAATCAGTTGCCGTCCGAGTATCTAAAATAAGAACATTTTCATTGGAATGTAACAAATCAAATGCATCCAAGGACAATGGAGTCAAACCTCTTTTCATAACTTCGGATATACTATCGTATCCTTTTTTATTCATTGCCACATTCATTCCGAAATATCCTGGGGGCGGTAATAAACCATCAGTTACTTCCTTAATAAATTCAGCTTCGCCCATATCTAATCGAAGTGCATAATTATTCAACTTTTGTTCTCCAATTGTACTTACGGTTTCTTTAGACATGTTTTTACCACACGCGCTTCCAGCTCCATGCGCTGGATAAACAGTGACATTATCAGGCAAGACCATTATTTTCTCTCGAAGAGAATGATAAAGCATTCCTGCAAGTTGTTCCATGGTCATTGAAGCAGATTTTTGTGCTAAATCAGGTCTTCCTACATCACCGATAAACAAGGTATCACCTGAAAAAAGTGCATTTTCATTTCCCTGTTCATCAAATAGTAAATAACAAGTTGATTCTAAAGTATGCCCCGGTGTATGAAGTACTTTAATTGAAATATCTCCCAAATTAAGAATTTCACCATCTTTCGCTAAATAACATTCAAAACTTGCATTGGCATTTGGCCCATAAACAATTATTGCACCAGAAGCTTTTGCTAAATCCAAATGACCACTTACGAAATCAGCGTGAAAATGTGTTTCTAAAATGTACTTGATTTTAACACCATCACGTTTAGCACGTTCCAAATAAGGCTCTATTTCTCTTAGTGGATCAATAATTATTGCCTCATTTTTAGATACGATATAATATGAACCTTGAGCTAAACAGCTAGTATAAATTTGTTCAATTGTCATGTTTTAATTTTTACAAAGTTAGTGAAAGAGACTTGAAATAATTATATAGATTCCTAAAACAAGTACAAACCAACCAAATCCTTTTTTCAATTTCGGACCATTTATTTTTTTTGCTAAAAAAATACCCAAAATAATTCCTGAAATTGTAAAAGCGGTGAAAGTCAATAATAATTGCCAATCGATGGTCATTTTTAGTTGAAAATTACTTAAAAAACCAACAATTGAATTCATCGAGATAATTATTAGTGACGTAGCAACAGCTCGATTCATAGGTAGCTTTCCAATTAAAAACAAAACTGGAACTATTAAAAACCCACCTCCAGCTCCTACCAATCCAGTAATGATTCCAACACAAATTCCAGCGAAAACAAAAATTATTCTTTTATTATTGATAAGCCAGTTTTCATGTTTATCAACAAGTGTATTTTTCGTTCTAATCATTGATATTGAAGCCATTAACATCAGAATAGCAAATAACAATAATAAATAAATATCCTTAGTTAATTTATAATTTTTAAACTCAAATAAGATTTGAGGCAAATAAGGAACTACAAAAATTCGTGTAAGATAGACCGTAATTATAGATGTAACACCAAAGCTTAATGCAATCCTGAATTCAACATTTTTTTCTTTAATGCCTCTGATAGCTCCAAAGACTGCCGTAACTCCAACTATAAAAAGCGAGTAAACAAAGGATGTCTGAGGTGAAATACCAAAAACAGTAATAAGTATTGGAACAGTCAAAATTGAACCGCCACTTCCAACTAACCCGAGAGTAACCCCAACTAATAGTGCTAAAAAAAAACCAATTATCAGAATCATCCCTAATTTTTGAATGTAAATTTGCTTAGAATAATTTAAATTGCTGTAACATTTGTTACCAACTTACAATTCACCCAACTCGTAAACAACTTTTCCGTTTATAAAAGTCTTCCAAGCAAAATTCTGAATAAAAGTTTTATTTGCAACAATTGGTTTATCAAAAATCACGATTGTTGCCTCTTTACCCTTTTCAATACTTCCCCGCGTATTTTCTTTGAATTCTGAAAAAGCTGCCCAAATAGTCATACCTTTCATCACTTCCTCTATCGTAATCGCCTCCTCTTTTAAAAATCCTTTTAAAGGTTCATTTTTTTCATTCAATCTTTCAACTGCGGCATGAATTGTCAAAAAAGGATTTATTTGTTCCACTGGAAAATCTGTTCCAATAGCTATCATTCCATATTGATTTATCAATGATTTATAAGCATATGCTCCCTTCAAACGTGATTTTCCAATACGCTGCTCTACCCATCTGCAATCAGAAACGGCATGTGTTGGCTGAACAGATGGAAATACGGCATAATCCGCAAATTTCTGAAAATCCAAAGGATCAATTATTTGGGCATGTTCAATTCTGAACCTGTGGTCTTTTTTAATGTTGAATACCTGTTTACAGATGTCAAGGATGATTGCATTTGCAGAATCACCAATTCCATGAATATTCATCTGATAGCCATTCTTTAAACAGAACATCGACAGATTTTTCATCTCAGAAATTGGAGTTAATAACAAACCATGTGAATTTGGTTTATCCAAATAGGTTTTTTTTAGTAATGCACCTCTTGAGCCCAATGCGCCGTCAGCATAAATTTTAAAACTTTTTATACTCAAATTGCGGTATGAGAATGGACCATTTTTTTGAGCAAATTCTTTATTTTTAGCTGAAGGCAACAACATTGCATAAATGTTAACTTTCAACTCATTCTTGTCAATCAATTCCTTCAAAATTTGAATTTGATCAAACTCAATTCCTGCTTCATGAACACCAGTAATTCCATATTGCAATAATTCCTGCTGGACCTCAATAATCTTTTCCTGCCATTCTTCTTTCGAATTTTCAGGGAGATGTTTATTTATTAAATTCATAGCATTATCAAGTAAAATACCACTTGGTTCAGCGTTAATTAATTGAATTTCGCCACCTTCAACCTTTGTTTGCGCTGTGATACCTGACATTTTAAGCAAACGTTTATTTACAAGTGCTGCATGTCCGTCTATTCGATAAAGACACACTGGAATATTTGGAAACTTTTCGCTTAATGCTCTATAGTCAGGCATTTCTTTGTTTGAAAACAGCGTTTGGTCCCAACCTCTACCGATGATAAATTTTTTACCTGTTAAACTGTAGAATTTTTCACAACGATATAGAACTTCTTCGTATGATTTAGAGCCGGTTAAATCAACACTCATTTTTTGATTTGCGTATGAAAAAATATGCCCATGTGCATCTGTAAGTCCGGGATAAACATCTTTACCTAAGGCATCAATAGATTCTTCACAACGATATTTGTTCAGAATTTGTCTTTCTGGACCAACCTCAATTATTTTCCCATCTCGAATTGCAACAGCTTCCTCAATTGACATATTCTCATCCATCGTATGCACTCTGGCGTTGTGAATGATTAAATCAACTTTTTGACCTTTCATGCAAGCTGAAAAAAGAATTGCAAGAAAAATTAATTGAACTAATTTTCTCATAGAAATAAATTAGAATGGATAACCAATCCCAAAATTCAAGAAATTT
>CANGLG010000060.1 GCA_947454395.1 Flavobacteriales bacterium | reverse complement strand
GAAGTGCGTCCGGAAACAAAAAATCGATATGGTTTCACAGATGAAAAACGAATGGTGTCACCAATTATATATCGCCATAACCCAGCAGAAGTAGAAATTACTAAAACATATTCTTCGTTCGGCACCACTTCCTCCAATGGAATCACATGCTTCGAATGAACACCTTCGTAGTATGCAAGCGGAATAAATTCAAAGAAAACTTCAGAATTTACAAGTAACAACAATTCTTTTGAATCCAATTGATCTTGCAATCCAAAATAACCTTCAGATGAATTATATGATTCAACGTAATTCATATCTTTTTTACCTACGATTGTCTCAAATTGCTTTTGATATGGTCCAAAATTCATTCCACCATGAATGTACAATTCAAGATTAGGCCAAACCTCTGAAATCGTTTTCTTTCCTGAAATTTCTAAAATACGTTTAAGAAGTAACAAAGTCCAGCTTGGAACTCCGGCAATGATACAAATGTTTTCATTTAAAGAAGATTGCGCCATTTCATTGAGTTTATTTTCCCAATTTGGTTGCAAAGCAATTTCTTTTTTTGGCGCACGACGAAGCTCTGTCCACCAAGGTAAATTATTAATGATTATTGCAGATAGATCCCCTACAAAAATATCTTTTTCATTTAATTGTGTTTCACCACTTCCACCAACAATTAAATGCTTAGAATTATATAATTTGCGATTAGGTAAATTTGAATAGTACTGAGCCAACAAATCTTTACCTCCTGAATAGTGATTTTGAAATAAAGAATCTTTAGTTACGGGTGTAATTTTAATTCTATCTGCAGTAGTTCCTGAAGATTTTGCAAACCAATTGGTTTTTCCCGGCCACAAAAGATTTTCTTTTCCTTGAATACTTTGATCAATCAATGGCTTCAACGTTCCGTAATCTTGAAGATGTACGTTTTTAGAAAAATCCGAATAAGAATTTATTGATTTAAAATCGTGAGAAACTCCAAAATGAGTCTTTTGGCCTTTACCGACTAAATAATTTAATACGTTCTTTTGAGATTCAATCGGGTTATTCCGACAATCGTCTAAACGAGATATCCGTTTACCAATCAACCATGAAAACAATGAGTTGAACGGCATGTCTCCAAAAATCTATAATTTGATTATCCCCAAATAAAGATAGAAACAAGTATACTAATTAAAGCAATCGTATACATTGTAGCTAAAGCAACTGTTGAATCGTCAAAATATTTGCGGTTTCCGGAATCATTTGAATGTGAAGACATAATTATTTATTTTTTCTCAAAATTAGAAAATGTTTCTTTATAGAAATGATTGAACCAAAAAAAATAAAAAAAATCCCGATTAATTATAAACGGGATTTAATTCAATTAAGTAAAAATCTATGATTAATCTCTGTTTCCAAAAAGTCTAAGAAGGGTCATGAACAGGTTCACAAATGTTATATAAAGACTTAATCCGCCAAAAATTTCCAATTTAGTTTTCTGATCGGAATGCATTTCAACGTTTTGAGCTAATTTTTTCAATTCTTGCATTTTATAAGCCACTAAACCAGTGAATACAAAAACACAGATGTAGGTAATCATTTTATCCATCCCTGAACTTTGCACAAACATATTAACAACACTTGCCAAAATCACACCAAATAAAGCCATGTAAAGTAAACTTCCAAACTTTGTTAAATCAGTTTTAGTAGTATAACCCAAGACAGCCATCAAAGCAAATACCCCTGCTGACACAAAGAATGTTGTATAAATAGAACCGCTCGTGTATACCATAAAAATACTTGATAAACTCAGCCCCATGAGTATTGAATATGCAATAAAAAGAAATAACATGAATGGAGTTGAAATTTTTTGAAATCCCAAACTCATCCCTAATACAATAGCCATTGGAGAGATGGCAATTATCCAGAACAAAGTAGAAACTCCTGTTCCTTCCTCATTGAAGAACAAAGAAGTAAAAAATACTTCATTTGTTCCAACAAGATAAGCTATGATTCCAGATATACTTAATGCCGCAAACATGTATTTGTATACGTTGCGAATAAAATCGATAGCGATTTCATTGGAAACCGTAGTTTGATTGTTATTTAAATAATTATCCATATTTAATGAAGTTTAGCTTGTACTAAGTTAATAAACTCTTTTCGAGTAGCATCGTTTTTCAAAAACAAACCTGTAAAAGCACTTGTGGTTGTTACCGAATTTTGTTTTTGAACACCTCGCATTTGCATGCACATGTGACAACACTCAATTACAACTGCAACACCTTTTGGAGCAAGAGTACGCTGAATACAATCCCGTATTTCAATGGTTAAACGCTCTTGTACTTGAAGTCTTCTGGCATATGCATCAACAACACGAGGCAACTTACTTAAACCAACAATTTTTCCGTCGGGAATGTAAGCTATATGTGCTTTACCGAAAAACGGCAACATATGGTGTTCGCAGAGAGAATAAACCTCTATATCTTTAACCAAAACCATTTCAGAATATGCTTCGTGAAAAATGGCTTGATTTACTATATCATCGGCATTTACTTCATAACCATGAGTCAAATATTTCATGGCTTTCGCAACTCGCTCTGGAGTTTTCAATAAACCTTCTCGTAATGGGTCCTCCCCTATTTCTGTAATAATTGAGCGATAATGCTCTTCCATTTCGTTTTCTTTCAAAATATTGTTTAATGTTAAAACGATTGAAAATTAAAAAGGTTCTTTACCCCCAAAATATTCAACAAAATTATTTTCGGTTTCAATTAACTTAATTTTCGCTAATTCACCTCCGTTTTCAATAATATCTTGTTCAATTAAATCCCAAATTGCGATTGCCAAATTTTCAGTTGAGGCCATTATTCCTTTTAAAAACGGCACATCCAAATTCAGATTTTTATGATCTAAGGCTTCAATTACTTTTTCACGAACAATGACACTCAGTGTTTTTAAGTTTATGACAAATCCTGTTTCTGGGTTTGGAGCACCCTTTACAGTAACAAATAATTCAAAATTATGACCATGCCAATTGTGGTTTGAGCATTTCCCAAACACCTCCCAATTTTTTTCATCCGACCATTCAGGTCTCCAAAGTTTGTGTGCCGCATTAAACGTTTCTCTTCTAGTGATATAAATTGTTTTCATTTAAAACTGTTTGACTATTCTTTTATTAATTCACACTTCATGATTCCATCGCGATCAATTTCTGTCAATCGTATTTTCTGAAAAGTATTTGTTAGTGTTGAATTATAGGGATACTTTACTTTTACATAATTCTCAGTAAATCCAAACATTACACCTTCGTCTTCTTCCTGCTCAAACAAGACCGTTCGATTCGAATTCAAATTTTCAGTATAAAATTGACGTTTTTTTCTATCGGATAACAAATGAAGCTGTTTACTTCTTTCTCGTCGAACTTCCATTGGAACCTTCTCTCCCAATTTTGGTGCACCCGTATTGGCTCTTTCAGAATAGGTAAAAACATGCAAGTAAGAAATATCCAAATCTTTAAGAAAATTGATGGTTTCAAAGAAATCTTCATCGGTTTCCCCAGGAAAACCAACGATGACATCCACTCCAATACACGCATCTGGGCGAATCGATTTGATTTGATTTACGCGTTCAGCATATAATTCACGTTCGTATTTTCGACGCATCAATTTCAACAAACGATTACTTCCAGATTGAAGCGGAATATGAAAATGTGGTACAAAACCCCTTGAATCACTTAAACAAAAATCAATGATTTCATTAGAAAGCAAATTTGGCTCAATGGACGAAATACGATATCTGTCAATGCCATTAATATTATCCAACTCTTGGATCAATTGAAAAAAGTTCTCTCCTTCTCCTTGTCCAAAATCACCAATGTTAACTCCTGTCAAGACTACTTCTTTGACATCTGTATCAGCGATTTTTTGAGCTTCTTTGAGTGTTTCTTCAATGCTGGCATTCCGGCTTTTTCCTCTTGCTAATGGAATGGTACAAAAGGTGCAGAAATAATCACAACCGTCTTGAACTTTTAGAAACGACCTTGTTCTATCTCCAATTGAAAAAGAAGGGACAAAATCATTGGTTTTTTTTATATTATCGTAGGCTACAGCTGCTTTTTCTCTCTTTCCTTCCTGATTTTCTAGATGTTCGAGGATATTGAATTTTTCATTCGCTCCTAAAACCATGTCTACTCCTTGAATTTTAGCTATTTCTTCAGGTTTCAATTGTGCATAACAACCGACAATCACTATAAATGCTTCCGGGTTAATTTTAGTTGCACGTTTGACCAATTGCTTGCATTTCTTGTCTGCATTTTCGGTCACCGAACATGTATTAATTACATACACATCAGGTGTATCATCAAAATCCACTTTTGCAAAGCCAGATTCTTCAAACAACCTTGAAATAGTAGATGTTTCCGAAAAATTCAACTTGCAACCAAGGGTGTAAAATGCAACTTTCTTGAACTGATTCATGGATTGCAAATTTAGGGATAAATTCCGTTGTGATAAACCGTTATTATTGGAATTTGATATATGAATTTATAACCAAAGTAAAATAGTTGTTGTTTAAATAATTTCCTGAAAGTTTTTTCAAAAAAACAAATTAACATGATTCATAAAATTACTTTAAGTTGCAATTATTTCAAGCTCTTTTTCGCATTTGAATTGGAAACAACCTTTTGACCTGTTTTAGATTCCAGTTCTTTTCGCGCTACTTTGGCCACATTTCCTCCTTGTTGAGCTACTTTTTTACTTTCGTCAAGGTTTTTAGGATTCGTTGCATTGGAAATATCTTTGGTAGAAGCTTCCGCTAACATGTTTAAAATTAACTCAGTATTCGTCATGTTATCTCTCAAATTTTCCTTTTTCAATCCTTTCAAAACTTTGTATTCCTTAGTGGTTAAACCTGACCAATTTTTCGTGATGATATCAGTTAAAATAGCAAACTGAGCGCCTTCTTGAACTCCTACTCGCTTCCATTCATCGGTTAATTCTTTTCGGATCTCAATACTTTTCAAGCGCTGGTTTATCCAATTTTCTGAATAACCCAAACGTCTATAATTCTCGAGAGCTCGATCAATGCTAATTTCAGGATCTTCCATTTCATCAAGCCGTTCGCTTCCAACTTGAGCGAGCCAAAGTTTGAATGGCTCTGCTTTTGGAGATGGAATAGATTGAATTAATCGAAAAAGTTGTTCTATATCTGCAACGTCTGTTAATCGCATTTTACCATCAACAGCCATCATTTTCAAACCGTGACAATTCGTCACGGTTTCATTTCCTTCTGCTAGCAATCGTTGTTTTAATTTTCTCCAATATGCAGTTGGGTTGACGCTATCCGTTAGCACCGCAATAACATCCACGATAGAAAAATACCATTTGTTGTGTTCGTCCATCCAAGCTGTTCGAACAGGTTGTTCATTGAAATTTTGTAATTGACTCATTTTTTAGGATTCTTACCTAAATATACAAAAATTCGATGAATAAATGAATTATTGTTTATCTGATTTAATCCATTAAAATGGATAATCCAAACACATTTAAACACATAGGGGCGGAATTAATTCCGCCCCTATGGATAATAATCATAAAACAATAATGGTTTCAACCATTTATCACTGCAACACAATCTTCCTCACCGTAACCGTATTATTCTGCGGATCAATTAAATGAACGAAATACAAACCGTTACCCGACCACGTGCTTAAATCCACATAAAATTGCGCCTGATTGATTAAGCTTTGAAATACTTGCTGACCGGCATTGTTTTCAATTTTAATGCTATATCCTGCCATGGCTGCAAAGTTTCCATTGTCAATGGTGATGTGGTCACTTGCAGGGTTTGGATAAATCAAAATTGTATTCTCATTGTTTGGTGCCGGTAAACTCAAGGTAGTATTTATAATTAAAGTATCGGTCACGGTGGTTAAAAGCGTATCGTAAACTGTTACATTTGTAATGCAAGTATCTGCAATTTGAATGGTTGCCACATTTGAGGTATCAATACAATTACCCGAAGTTGAAATTGCTCTAATTTGCTGATTGTGTTCAGATAACTGAACATTTGAAACGTTAAGCGTATTTGTATTTACTCCCGAATATTTGCCATAGTTGTTTAATGTCTGAAATCCTTGCCCGAAATCACTTTGCCAGGTAAAAGTTGGATTTGAATCAGTGGTTGTTGCTGTAAATGAAGCGTTTCCTCCAATATTTTGTATATTTAATATTGGAGAAATTGTTAAATCATTTGAACAACTGTTAGAACCATACAAAGCAGTAATTTCTTGTTGTGTTAAAGCACGATTCCAAAGTGCAAAATCATCGATAACACCATCAGTAGGCCACCAATATCCATTTGCTTGATTTGACTCTCCAATAGAAATCCCAGAATTTCCGGTTACATTTAAGGCAGACAAATTATTTGTTGTAGAAATTAACTGTCCATTGATATACATTTTTCCAGTACCATTTTCAAAAGTTGTTAATATATGCGTCCAGGAATTGAGAGTAATGTTTGGAGCACCTGAAAATCCATTTATACCATTAGTTCCTGAGTTTAACATCCATACCTGACCACTTGAACCATATTGAAATCTTGCTGCAAGAGTAGACATTGGTGGATTGGTATTACCTGACCAAACGAATTGTCTTTGATAAACCCAAATTGAAATGGTGATCGCAGAAGAATTTAAAATTGGAGAATAAGGAATGTGAATTTCATCTGTCTGTGTACCAAAACCAACTGTTGAGTAGTCAAAATTATATGCTGAATTCGGCATTCCGAAACGATCTGTTGTCAAATTTGCTCCAATCACATTACCATTTAAATTATTCCCACTCTCATCATTCGCATTTCCATTGAACGGCCACCAACCCACTAACCCATTTGTTGGGACATAACTCGGGACTTGCGCCATCACATTTGCAGTCATAAAAAGCCCAACTGCTAAGGCTGAAAGTAAACATCTTTTCATTTTAAAAAAGTTTTGTTTCACTCGCCCCACAGTGAGTTTATACAAAAAAGAAGCGTGGGACAGTTGCTATGCTTGCACCAGTGGGAGTCGAAGCCCATACCGCAAAGCAAAGCAACGCCCACGCCGTAACATGAGCGTTTCACTTTAACTTCCCTGCGGTATTGAAATTTCGACTTTTCTGGTGCAGGACGTTTAGCAAACGCTATTTTTTCTAATAAGTTTTCCTCGTTTGGATGGAGCAAATGTAAAAAATATTTTACGTTAGGACAAAATAAACTTCTTCGTTAATTAGAAGAAGAATAAGGAGGAATAAAAATGAATTATTTTATGTGGGTCTAGAGAACCAAAAATATAGTTATCATAAAGTTTAGTTAATCCATAAAGCGAAAATTATTTCTACATTTAAGGCCATGATTCAAAAAGGAGATAAAAAAGTAATCAGAGGTTGGGTGATGTACGATTGGGCTAACTCAGTTTACAACCTCGTAATTTCATCTGCCATTTTTCCGATTTTTTATGAAGCAAATTCACGAGGTACCTATGCAAAATCTCAGGGTATTGAACTTGATAAAGTGGATCCAAACGATGTGAGAGTTGATTTCTTCGGACTAAACGTTTCTCCAAGTGTTCTGTATTCTTTGGTTATTTCATTTTCTTTTCTTATTGTTAGTTTTCTTTCCCCCTTATTATCGGGCGTTGCAGATTACACCGGAAGTAAAAAGAAATTCCTAAAATTCTTTTGTTACTTGGGTTCACTGTCTTGCATGTCGCTTTATTTTTTCGATTCAAGTCGCATTGAATTGGGAATGTTATCCGTTATGTTCGCCTCAATTGGCTATTGGAACAGCTTGGTTTTTTACAATGCTTTTTTACCTGAAATCGCTGATAATCAGGATCAAGATAAAATCTCGGCTCGCGGTTTTATTATGGGGTATTTGGGAAGTATGTTGCTTTTGATTTTGAATTTGATTAACATCATGAAACCGGATTTATTATTTGATGTTTCAGGAATGGCAAATGATTTAATGAAGCAAGATTCACAACTCACAAAAGAAGTGGCAATGGCTACAGCAAAATCACATTACGTAGGAATAGCTACACGCATCAGTTTTCTTAGCGTGGCTTTTTGGTGGGCAGGTTTCGCTCAAATCACCTACCGCGTTTTACCAAATAATGTTTATCACAAAAAACCGGAACCTGGTTATTTATGGAGGGGATTTAAAGAGTTAAGAATTGTATTCAAAGAATTTCAAAAAACAACACGTCTAAAAAAATACCTTCGTTCCTTTTTCTTTTTTAATACGGGCGTTCAAACGGTTATGTTGATGGCAACGATTTTTGCAAGCAAAGCTGTTGAATGGCCTGAAGAAGGTGGGAAAAGTGGTTTAATAATTGCGATATTGCTCATACAAATTTTAGGTGCCGTTGGAGCCAAAATCACTTCCATCCTATCCGACAAAATGGGAAATATCCAATCGTTAATTGTTTCTGTTTCAATTTGGGTAATCATTTGTGGTTGTGCATTTTTAATTCATACACCCATTCAGTTTTATTTCCTTGCATCTGGAGTTGGACTTGTAATGGGCGGAGTTCAGGCAATTGCACGTTCAACGTATTCCAAATTTTTACCTGAAACAACAGACCATGCTAGTTACTTTTCTTTTTATGACGTAACTGAAAAAATAGGAATCGTAATGGGAACAGCCTTTTTTGCATTGACTGAATATTTTTTCAATGACATTCGATTTTCAGTAATCTCCGTGGCACTTTTCTTTCTTGTGGGATTAATATTCCTTTTCATGGTTCCAAAAGAAGAAAGCATCAAACACATTTAAACAGGTAGTACAATGAGAACATTAATCGAAAATGCGTGGGAAGATCGTTCCTTATTGAGTAATAAAGAGACCATTCAAGCAATTGAAACGGTCATTGAAGATTTAGATAAAGGTTTGTTGCGTGTTGCTGAACCTCTCGACAACGGTAACTGGCAAGTAAATGAATGGGTAAAAAAAGCAGTTGTCATGTATTTCCCTATTCGCAAGATGGAAACGATTGAAGTTGGTCCATTCGAATTCCATGACAAAATGGCTTTGAAACGCAATTACAAAAAATTAGGTGTTCGCGTTGTTCCCCACGCGATAGCGCGCTATGGTGCTTATGTTGCTTCTGGTGTAATCATGATGCCCTCGTATGTTAACATTGGAGCCTACGTTGACTCTGGAACAATGGTAGATACATGGGCAACCGTTGGAAGCTGTGCTCAAATTGGCAAGAACGTTCATTTAAGTGGAGGTGTTGGAATTGGTGGTGTATTGGAACCATTGCAAGCAGCGCCTGTCATTATCGAAGATGATGCATTTATTGGTTCTCGCTGCATTGTGGTAGAAGGCGTTCGTGTTGGAAAAGAAGCTGTTCTTGGCGCGAATGTAGTTCTTACAAAATCTACAAAAATCATTGACGTAACCGGAAATGAACCAGTTGAAATTCGAGGATATGTTCCAGAACGCAGCGTAGTGATTCCTGGGTCGTACACGAAATCATTTCCTGCCGGAGATTTTCAAGTTCCATGTGCCTTAATTATCGGAAAAAGAAAAGCATCTACGGATTTGAAAACGTCGTTGAATGAAGCGTTAAGAGAGCACAATGTAGCAGTTTAATCTACTTAAACGGATAAGTTCCATTTAAAAATTTGAGACGTGATGTAGAGAGATTGACACTGTTTTTCTCCTTACAATCTCCATTAACATCAAAGGTAGTTGTGTTTGTAATGGTTCTTTTTACAATGATGTCACTATAACTATTTGTTTTTAAGTTATCTATGATTAGAATTTTCTTTTCTTCAATAAATTTACCGGTACATTGAGTATCGTATTCTCCACTAAATTCAAAAACAGGAAAACCTTTCAAAACCTGAATAAGCGAATCTTTTTGCAGTACAAAAAGTGAAAGATATTCTATCCGGTATGGATTTGGTATACTTTCGTTACTGAATTTCAAACGTAGTCCGAAAGCACGTGTCTTAACATCTAGCTTATATGGTGCAAAATCAAATAAAACTTCATCGCAGTGAATGGCATCTGACCACAAGGCATTAGACTTATAAAATTGTTGAAGAATTTTACCGGTTTTCGTTTCGAACAGAATTAAATAAACATCACAATTAAAGGAAGACTCGTCTTTGTATGTTGTTTTTGGAATAAAAATCAGTGATTTTTCTTTATCGAATGGAATTGAACTTTCCTTCACAAGCTCCATCATACAATCACTTTCATTGATTTGTAATTGTTCCAAAATCACTTTCAAATGTTTAGATTGAGCAGTCGAAATGCCAATTGAAAAGATGAAAATTAGTAGAAAAATTAATGATGTTCGCATACGTTTAACTCTACGTTTTCCACTAACACTACATATCTCCTCCACCCTCAGAACCTGGTAATTTGTTTTTATTCGACATTTCCAATTTTCCAAATTTATAAGTTGCTGTTAAAAACACTCTTCTCGTCAACCATTTGAACTCAGAATTCTGATATACTCCAGGACGGTCAATTTCCATGTAAAAACCTTGCTTGTTAAAAATATCTGTTACTCTTGTCCCAACTGACCATTTCCCCTCTTTAAATTTCTTTTCAAAAGCCAAATCAACCGGACCTTGACGTTGTGCAATCCCCTGAACGGTAATTCTTTTACCATTATATGTAACACTCAACTGAACCGTCGCAGTTTTCTTCCAAAATTCAACAGACGCATTGTATTTGAAATTCATCACGTATCCTTGTCTGTTAGGTAAATCGGCTTGATTTGTAATGTACCAAATGTAGTTTCCATTCCATGAAAATGTATTTCTCCACCAAGTATATGGTTTGTAAGTCAAAACAAGCTCCTGACCGAGCGTATGCGTTTCACTTATGTTTTTGAAGGTTACAGCACTTGTTCCGTTTGAATAATACTCTTTAAAACGTGTGATTACCCCTATATTATGTCGATAATACGCACTTAATAACAAGGACCATTTTTTTGAATCGTGTGAAAATGAAAAATCATAAGAATCAATATATTCTGGTTTCAGATATGGATTTCCTTTTCGAAGATTAAATGGATCAGCATAGGTTGTAAATGGATTCAAATCAGCGGATGCAGCTCTTGTAATTCGTTTGCTGTAACTCAAACCTATTTCAGTTTTTTCAGCTAAAGAATAACGAACATGCGCAGAAGGAAAGAAATTAAAATAATCGTTTACAATTCTTATAGTGTCTGAAATTAAATTCGGAATTTGATATGCTTGTTCCAAACGAATTCCTCCTTGATATTTAAATCTACCAATTTGCTGACCAAAAATCCCATAAGCACTGTAAATCTGTTCATCATATCGGTATCTGAAATTTGCCAGAGTATCATTATTCCATTGATTGCTTGAATTGTCGAGGGTTTGAGAAACTGTGTTGACAGTTTGCTGCCTTAAAATGGCTTTCGAACCTGCTTCCATGCGCGCATTAATTTTTGGAAACAGATAAGTCAAATCAAATTGTGCATTGGTAATGTTGTTTGTTTCTTTATTAAATAATTGTTGTTGTAATTCAGATTGACCACTTAACGTCGAATCTGGGTTGTAATACGAATTCTGATAATAACCCTGAATTGATTCATTTCCAAGAGATTGATTTAAATCAAAAACAAAATTTCCGCGATCATCTTTTAAATCATGTCGAAAATTCAAATTGAAATCATAGTTGTGTTGTTGGGTTGGATCGTAAGAAGTTCTGCGCCATAAATTGGATGTAGTGAAGGGATTATCATAAATGTTATTCCATAAATCTCCCGTTCTATCTCTGCGTCCAACGTTTCCAGTTGCTGAAAATGCTAACGTGTTTTTTCCTTTTAAATAAAAGTCAGCCCCTAATCTAAACGTATTTCCGGCATTTAAATCAGTTCCAGTTCTATTCTGATCCACAATTTGAGCAACACCAATATCATCCGTCAAACGAATAAAGGAATAGTTATTTCTATAACCATCTAAATACCTGTAGTTGTATGTTCCATAAACATTCACCCATCCATTTCTGTAACTCAAAGAAGCATTCGTTTCTGCTACATTTCCACCTTTGAGGTAACCTGAACCTAAATTGGCAGAAATAGAACCATTCAAACCTTTTAATTTATTCTTTTTCAATACGATATTAATAATTCCAGAGGTTCCGTCGGGATTGTATTTTGCAGAAGGATTTGTCACAATTTCTATTCGCTCAACCGAACCAGCAGGCAATGCAT
>CANGLG010000059.1 GCA_947454395.1 Flavobacteriales bacterium | reverse complement strand
TTAATCCTTCCTCACGGACTCTCCTCAATAGACAACAAAGAATGGCAAATTTGGGTAAAGCAATCGTTTTCAGGATCCTCTAGTAATTATGGCCGAGTTTATTTAACGGCTGACAATGCCGACCTTGCCTTGGTTCAAAATGGTTATTATTTGCAATTTGGAGAAGCAAATGCCACCGATGCCATACGACTTTTTAAAATTGAAAATGGCGTAAGTACGCAGATATGCGCTGGGACGTCCGGGCAAATTGCAAATAGTTTTAATGTATCTCTAAAAATTAAGCGAGCAGCAAATGGCGATTGGAACATTTATGGGGATTTTAGTGGTGGAACCAATTACGTTTTGCAAGCTACTGGAAATGACTTAACAAATTATGTCGGAACATACTTCGGAATGGCTTGTGCTTACACTTCTAGCAACGCAACCAAATTCTATTATGATAATATCTACATTGGCAATGAAATATTGGATCTAACTCCTCCTTCGTTGGTTAGTGCTAGCGTTATTTCGGCAAATCAATTGGATGCTACTTTTGATGAAGCAGTTACGTCAGCAAGTGCGGAGAACACAAGTAATTATTCAATAACACCGGGAATTTCGATTGCCTCTGTCGTGCTGGATTTAGTAAACCCAAGTTTAGCTCATTTGACTTTGTCAAACAATTTGGTAAATGGAACGACATACACTTTAACAAGCAACAACATTTCTGATTTAGCAGGGAATATTTCGGGAAGTCAAAATGTTAATTGTCAATATTTAGTTTCAGATTCTGTATTAAAAGGCGATGTGATTCTTACCGAGTTTTTTCCTGATCCTACACCGGTAATTGGTTTACCTGAAGTTGAATTTATTGAAATATACAATGCAAGTTCTAAAATATTCAACATAGGTGGCTGGAAAATCGGTGACGCATCCTCTGATGGAACCATAGGAGCGGCTTGGTTGTTACCCGGCGAATACAAAGTACTCACAGCTAATTCAAATGATTCACTTTTTACCATGACGGACGCAGCCGGAGTGACAAGTTTTCCTAGTTTAAATAATGCTGGAGACGATGTTGTTTTGAAAGACAGTTATGGAAATATTTTAGATAAACTGACCTACACCGACGACTGGTACCAAGACCTCATCAAAAAACCGGGTGGCTATACCTTGGAATTAATCAATCCAAACGACCCTTGTTCCGACGAAGAAAACTGGAGAGCATCTGATGCTGTTTCAGGAGGAACTCCCGGAGCTCAAAATTCAGTATATGACATTACGCCCGATACGCAAGCTCCAACTGTAGATTTATGGCTCGCTTTGGCTCCTAATTTTCTAGAAATTCATTTTTCAGAAGGAATGGATTCAACTACATTGTCAAATGCTACTTTCACCTTCTCCCCTTCTCTGACCATACAAAATCGCTTTATTTTAGGAACTCACCCAAATGTGATGACCTTGCAATTCAATGAAATGCTTACTCCTTCTATTGTTTATGATGTTGCGCTTTCAAACATTGGAGATTGCTGGTTGAATTATTCAAATACCTCCGGGAAATTTGCCTTGCCGGATAGTCCACTGAAAGGGGAAGTTGTAATCAACGAAATTCTTCAAAATCCATTAACCGGTGGACAAGATTGGATTGAACTTTATAATAATTCAAACAAAATATTCAATTTGAAGGACTGGCAGTTTGCAAACTTTGATAACGATACGATTGACAATTTTAAGACAATTCCAGAAAACTATTTTTTATTTCCTCACGAATACGCCGTGCTTGGAAAAGACTCGATTTTCGTAAAAGCGAATTATCCAGCATCAGTTAGTGGAAAGTTTGTATATTCGGAGTTACCAAGTTACAACAACGATTCTGGGTCAGTTTACCTCATCTTTAATTCAGAAATCATTGATAAAGTTTCTTATTTGGATGCCTGGCACTTTAAATTATTAGACAATACTGACGGAGTTTCTTTGGAACGCATTGATCCAAATGGAGAATCGAGTAGTGCTTTCAACTGGCATTCGGCGTCAGAAGATGTTGGATTTGCTACCCCGGGAAGAATAAATTCTCAATTTTTACCTGCTGTTTCAAATGGGAATATCACGCTTACAAATGATGTGTTTTCTCCTGATAATGACGGTTATGAGGATGTTCTGCAAGTTTCTTACGAAATGAACGAACCAGGTTTATTGGGTAAAGTGACCATCTTCGATGATCGTGGACGAATCATAAGAAAACTTTTCAGCAATGAACTTTTAGGTTCAAGTGGATCGTTTACTTGGGATGGTGTCAACGATGCTCAGCATAAAGCAAGCATTGGCGTTTATGTACTATTATTTGAAGCGTTTTCAACAAATGGCAGTGTAATTTTTACAACAAAAAAAGCCGTTACGCTTGCAGGCAAACTTTAGATTTGTAGAAATTACTAATTATGAAGAAAATTTTTCTGATATGCATCTTCGCGATATCAACTGTTTCATTCGGACAAGCCTACAAAATGGCCATTGGTTTAAAAGGTAGTTATCCAGCTAATGGAGGATTAAACGCCAAATTCAACTTAAAAAATTCTAATGCGGTTGAAGCTTCAATCGGTGGTGGAAAAAATTCGATTTTTATAAACGGACTTTTGGAAAGAAATAACTTTTTGGATGATGGGTTCAATTGGTATTATGGTGGTGGAGCAACAATAGGAGCTTATACTCTTACCAATTCACTAACCAATGAAAGATATACTCAAGGCCTAGGTTTGCTGAACGGTGTATTGGGAATTGAGTATACTTTTTCTAAATTACCGTTGAATTTAGCACTTGATACAGGACCAACTATAGAGGTATATCCTGACTTTGGTTTTAGTTGGGGAGGCGGGTTAGCCGTTAGGTATGCCATTAAGTAAAAACAATTTTTCGCCTGGAGCAAAAAACTGGATTCCGAAATATTTTCAGTTTGTAGAAAGAGGAAATATCTCTCTGTCACTTACTCAAAATACTGATTACGAAAGTGATTTCCTACACATTAGCATCAATAAAACGGGGCTTCTTTATGGAACTTGTTCTTCATTAATTTTTGGAAAAGCAATAGATACAAGTAAGTTTACCAAAGATGAAAATCTGAAATTACTTCTTTTTGAAACCTTACTATTAACTTTTCAAAAAAATAGAAATGAATTTAGAAGTAATACATTTCTTGAATCTTTAGAGGAATTTTATAATGACATTAAACTTTCTCAATTTACCCATTGGACTAGTTTTTTCTCAGAAGAGAAATTGGAGACTAAAATTGAAAGGATTCTTAATGATCGTGTCAAAGTAAAGTCTAATATTTTCGGGACAAACTATTGGCTAAATCATCTTTCTAATAGTTTTGTGTTTTTGGATGTAATTCTTTTTCAAAAATTCTTAGAAGGTGAATTGAGTTCTTTTTTTGAGAGATATGAAGAAATAGCTCTTACGGTTTTTAAATCTTTAACTTATGCTGCCTATCTTGATGAAAAAGTTGAAGAAAAAGAACAACGTATGCTTTGGCATTTTCTCTCATGTGCAAATTTCGAAAAAGAGAACAAAGAACTTTGTGAAAAATTAATTTTAAATGGGATCACTTTAGAGGAACTTAAATTAAGTGAAGATAAGGACCCTGTTTTATCAAAAATCATGTTTGAGCTAAGCATTTTTGTAACAAAAGGAACACATTTTCTCTCTGAAAAAGAAGAAAAGAAAATTATTGCATTCGGAAATCGCTTAGGTTTAAGTGAAAACGACCTTCAATTATCTTTTATTTTATGTAATTCATTCCTTTTAGAAAACACAGAGGAAGTTGCTTTACTTAATGCAGATTCAAATACTCAATTTGTTTATAAAGCCTTTTCGAAGAGGTGGTTTAAAATTTTAGGGAGAAATAAAGACAAATTAGTTAAAGAGTTAAAAGAAAGTAAAGACCTTGTTGCATTAATTCAGAAATCAACGAAAGAAGAATTGACGAAAGATGAAAAAGAACAAGTAAAAAGTCAATTTATGGACATATTAAAATCAATGCCTTCTATGGCGATTTTCATACTGCCAGGTGGAGCATTCTTATTACCTTTAATATTAAAAATTGTACCTGATTTACTACCCTCTGCATTCAAAGAAAATGAAGTTGAAAAATAGAAATTATGAAATGTAAAATCCACACTTATCTTTTAAATGACCTCTACTCACAAGAGTACGCGGATGAACATCATGAAGGAAAACAATCAGAAGACAATCTAAAATACGAATGGAAGGACGAACTTGAAATTTCGACTCCAGTTTCAAAAGTATGTGAATTGAAAAATGAGGTATACTCGCTTGAAGGCACAATGGGAGATGGCAGTGCATTCTCCTACCCCATTCCAGAAATGCGTCTCGTGAAAATTGACTCGAATGAAGCACAATCATTTTTTATTGGCGCCTCAGAAAGTATTTTAAACGAATTGGTAATATCAGAAAAAGGAAATTCAATCACTATCGAAATATTTTTAAAAGATTACGAACCTCTTTCAAATCCAGTTCCTGGAATCTACATTGGCTCTAAATCTTTTCCAAAAGAGTTGATATTCTAATGTTATCGGGGGAGAATATCTATTTGGAATTTGATAAAATAATTCTGAAAAATGTCAACATCAAGTTGCATTCTGGTGAATTTATTGGTTTAGTAGGCCGAAGTGGTGCCGGAAAATCATCCTTATTGAAAATTCTAGCGGGACATTTACAAGTATCTTCTGGCAGTGTACTTTTTAATGGCATCGAATTGCCATCGGTTAATACTCTTTTGATTCCGGGCTACAAACGTATTGAATTAGTAAACCAAGATTTTAAACTTGACCCGTATCACTCTGTCGAGGAAAATATTCGAGAATCCATTCTGACTTGGCCAAATGAGAAACGTGAAAGACGAATAAATAAAATGCTTCGTTTGTTTGAATTAAATAAAATTGCAAATCAAAAAGCACATCTTATTTCTGGTGGAGAACAACAACGCGTTGCTATTGCCAGAGCAGTTGCAAAAAAACCTGATTTTCTTCTTCTGGACGAACCATTCGGACATTTAGATACAGGACTTAGGAACAAATTAAAAAATTACTTAAGTAATTTAAGAGAAGAAGAAAACACTGGGATATTAATGGTCTCGCATGAAGAACAAGATGTTCTTGGATTGAGTGACAAAGTTTGCATTCTGAAAAACGGTACCCTAAGTAAAAAACACCTTCCGGAAGAACTTTATTACAACCTTTCAAATTTAAACCAGGCTGAGTTATTTGGTGCCGTAAATTCGATTATTGTAAACGGTGAAAAAATTCGTTTTCGTCCGGATGAATATAAAATAAATCATAAAGGTGACATTAAAGTTAAATTTATTCGAAGTATCTTTGCCGGAGGTTTCTATGACAATATTTTTCTAACCGAAAACAACGAAAGAATTGTATTGCTTAGCAACGAAAAAATTGAACAAGTCGAATACATCAATGTCCACAGAAAAAGCTTCAACTAAACCTTGGCACTGGATTTTTATCGTTTTTAAAGATGCTTTGATTGAGTACGTGCGTGAAGGTGCTTTTTTTCATGGAGCAGCGTTAGCTTATTACACACTATTCTCTTTTGTTCCGATAATCTATTTAACAACCTCTATTTTCGGAAGAATTTTCGGGCAAAAAAACATGGAAAACATCATGGTTGATTTACTTCACAATCGAGTAGGAATAAATAACACGGATGATTTTATAAATATTTTACATGGGATTAATTTCAACAAACCCAATATCTTTCTGGAAATTGTAAGTATTGCGGTACTACTTTATGGCTGTTCAGCTTTTCTAGTGTCTTTAAAACGAAGTATCAATGAGTTCTTTAATATCAGTCGCAAAAATCGTCACGAAGAAAATATTTTAATGGACATTATTGGATTTCGTTTTTTATCCGTTGTTTATCTTGGCTTATTTGCACTGATAATCATTTTATTTTATTTTACTCAAACCTTTATTTTTTCAGCACTTGAACAATGGATTCAAACGAAAAATGGCTTCATAGATTTTTCTTATACATTACTACAATATTTGATTTCTATTTTAAGCAACGTGTTGATTTTCATAATTGTACTAAAGTTTATTCACGACGGAAATGTTCCATGGCGAATAGCTATTAACGGTTCCATTGTAACTTCAATTTTACTTTTCTTAAGTCAGCTAATAATAAAGTACTACTTGGTCAATTATTTCTTTTTGGGTAGTCTTGGAATTGCAGGTTCATTGTTTATTCTTTTGGCTTGGGTAAATTACTCGGCTCAAATTGTTTTTTTTGGTGCAAAATACACTTCAGTTCTCGCAAAAAGCAGTGGAATTTTAATTAAATAATTCATAAATTTATACAAATCGTTCAATATGAAAGCTTTACAAATAATCACCATTTCCGCTTTAGGATTCTTTTTTCTTTTTAGTTGTGCTCAACAAAAATCATTGAAAAACCCAATTTTTAATACAACTGTTTTTCACGGTGAGCGAGGCGAGAAAGAAGTAAATGCTTTCAATAAAAATAAGGCAGAAAGAGAAAAACTATTAGCAGAAACAATAGAGAAAGCTGATGCTGCTAAGCGAAAATTAGAAGAACAGCAATCTGTATTAAATTCAATTGATTCAACAGAAAGAATTGGAAGTCTTGATGCGCAACTTCAAAATCTTTTCAAAAGGACACAAGCAATTATTGATGAGCTAAATAAAACATCACCTTATACCTCAGCAGGGCAGGAAAAAACATTAAAACTTGCAACAGAACTTAATGATTTGATGCATAATTATATCAATCCTCTAGAAAAATTAGTTGATGCTAACAAAGACGTTGTCAGATTAGGTTCTGATATTAATTTCAATACAGGGAGTGCTGTTTTAACGAAAGAAGGCAAAAAGAAAATCAGTCAAATAGTTGCAAGTATCGTAATTGAAATTGAAGATTGGAAAAATTATCTGAACCATCACAATGAAAATATTTTTAGTAATACGGATTATAAAACGATTATTCTTGTGAACGGATATGCTGATTTGCAAGGAAGTTCAGATGAGAAAACCCGTCAAAAAAACAACCTTGATTTATCTGAAAAAAGAGCAAAAGCGGTTGCAGATGAATTAAAGTTGCAACTTGCCCCGTTAAAAGAAAAATACAATTTGTCTTTTCAAATAGAAAGCAAAGGACGAGGAGAAGAAATTCCAGGTGACCACGTGCAAACTTCTAAAAAAGGAGAAAGTGCAGCAAGAAGAATTAGTAGTATTAGTTTGGTTGTTGGTCCAAAAATCTTGCTTTACAACGAGTAATTCAATTTACAATAATGCAGGTGGTTTTCTAATTTCTATTTTCGCATCCTTAAAAATAGAGGAAGTATTTCGAATGCTCAGTAGAAAACTTTTATTTCCCCCAACAGGAACGTAATAAAAAGAAAGCATCCAACAATGTAAATTCCGATTTAAGGTGAAATAAGCATTTGTTATTCGTGCTTCTTTTACATTGAAGTTAACATTTCCAGAAAGATTCCATCGCTTTGTAAAGCTCATATCACCATTTAACACTAAGGTCTGAACTTGCTGGTATTGGTAAGGATTGGCTGTTGTAATATTCTGATTTGCATTGAAAGACAATACGTGTGATAAAGACATTTTCCAAGGAATATCAAAATAAACTGCTTGTTCAGGATGCAACGCAAAATAATTGTAATCACTTCGCCAATTATCATTCATTTTCGCACCACTTTCCTTGATTTTCTCTCTGGATTTTTTTGATGCAATTGTGAAAGCTGTTGTAAAATTTGTACTGGTAAAGCGACCTAATCCTTGTCCGGAATTTAAAGCGTAGGAAGGAGTTGTTTTTCCCGAGATTGAATTCCAAGAATAAGGACTAAAATTTGCATTTGATACAAAATTTACCCAATCAAAAGGGCTAATTCTGAGGTTAAGCGAAAGGTCTGATAAACGCATGGAATCTTTCATGAAATCATAGTTCCCTGTTATAGAAAATTGATCAACTAATCTTACTTTTTTATATCCGGTAACGGTATCTTTATCCGACTTAAATTTCATTTCAAAAGTATTGTTAATACCGAAAGTCAAAAAAGATGATTGTATTGTATTTCCAACCGAATAAATACTCCTTTCAAAAGACGAATATGAAATTTGAGCTTGATTCACCCCAGCATTGGCAGTTTGTAAAGGATTCAACATTGGAACAAAACGATAACCAATTGTCGGAGTCATCAAATGGCGTAATTTCGGTTTACTCCTTCCAATAAATTGATAATAAGAATATAAAACAGTTGTCAAATTCACGTTCATATTGAATTCATGCGCCATGCCAAACTTTTGTAAAGTGTCAATAATTGTATTGTTATTTACAGCATTGTACGATTTTGAAATTTGTTGGAAATTGATTTTATTACCGTAATTTATACTAGGTGTTATTTTGATTGTATTCCCCAAAATACCAGTTGTAGTCTGTAATGTTATTGATTGTGATATCCCATTGAAAAACTTTTGTGATATCCCTTGAAAATTTCCTTGTGACAACAACGAATCTCCAAAATTTGAACGATTTTGACCTTCCATGTTGTAAGTCAATCCGATTCGTTCAATGGTTTTTTTCCATTCTTTATCTGAAGTTTTAAAGAGTTTCTTAAACGGGAAAACCCGAGTTAAGTTGGCATTAAAAACCGGACTTACCAATGAAATATTCTTTGCTAATGAATTCTGGCGTAATGAAATCTTCATCCCTGTCGTGAGTGGTTTTCCAGGAAATAAACGGTTGATATTGATATCAGAATTAAAACTATTATTGAAATATTGAGGATTAATAGGATCTAGACTGTTTTTTGATTTGTTATCCGATATAAAATTAACATTGGACGAAAAGTTCCAGTAAGGATTTGATTTTAGTTCTTTGCGGTGTGACCATACAACAGTCACTTTATTTTGATTTGTATTTTCAGGAAAACCAGATCTAAATTGCTGAAAACCAAGAGATAGCCTGCCAGTATAGCCATATTTTTTTGCATAATCCAAATCATTTCGCAAACCCCAACTTCCACGACTATATAAATTGGCATACACTGAAGTTTGCAATCGATCATTAATCGGGATGTAATAACCCAAATTCTGGATCCCAAAACCGTAGTTTGACAATGGAACAAACTCAGGAAATAACAAACCATGTGTTCGTTCCTTCTGCTTGGTTGGAATAATGGCAAATGGCAAACAAAAAGGAGTCGGGATTCCATTAACCCAAAGATTCATTGGCCCAGTAACAATTCGTTCATCCGGGACTATTACGCCTCTTGAAAGTTGAAAATGGTAATGCGGATCATCTAAATCACAAGTAGTTAAACGTCCCTGAAGTAAATGAACTTCCTCGTTTGCTTGTCTTTTGGCGGTTCCCATTTTGAAATAAAATTCATCCTGTTTTATTGCTAATTCTTCAAGGTATCCTTTTTTTGTTTTGGTGTTGTAACGCATTTTCTGACAGTTAATCTGTTCTGAACCATCTGTGAAGGTTGGAAACTCCACTTTATTGCTGTCTTTGTCAAATCGATAACTGGCAGTAATTTCATTCGAATTAAAATCTACTAAAATGTAACCGGCGGTCATTTTCGTATCTTCCATTTCCACAACTGCCTCCCCGAATAGATGTAACTTTTTTGCTTTTAAATCAGAAAAAATGGAATCACGTGCCGAATATCGAATTATGTTTTCAATGGAGTTATCATTTATAACCAAAGTATCTTGTCCTGTAACATTCCTTGAGAATGACATTATTAACAATACAACGAAGAAAAGTTGTTTTATATATTGATTCAGGGCCAAGGTATCAAACTAAATTTGTAACTATGAGACAATTTGGTGCAAAACTACCAAAATTCATTCGGCTATCAATAAACGTTAACCATACGATTTTATTGAATTTGTTATTCATGTTCTGCATGCTTACAATTTCATTCAATGGAATATCACAATCAAAATCTGAAAAACTTGGTATTAAAACAATAGTTATTGATGCCGGCCATGGTGGAAAAGATCCGGGTTGCCACGGTGGATTTGCGCATGAAAAACATGTTTGTTTGGCGATTGCCCTAAGACTTGGTGAGTTGATTAAAGCAAAATATCCGGATGTTAAAGTAATTTATACCAGAGACAAGGACGTTTTTGTTGAACTAATTGAGCGTGCAAACATTGCAAATAGAGCAAAAGCCGACCTTTTCATTTGTATTCATGCCAATGCAGGAAGCAATGTGGCATACGGAACAGAAACCTATGTACTTGGTTTACACCGTACCGAGGCACAACAAAAAGTTGCAGAAAGAGAAAACTCCATTATTTCTTTGGAAGATGACAAAGGAGCCAAATACAAGGATTTTGACCTTTCTCCAGATGCAATAATCGCAAAACAATTACAACTTTCTGTTTTCTTGGACCACTCAATTATGTTTGCGACAAACCTTCAACGTGAATTCAAACGTATTGGACGTTATGACAGAGGAGTTAAACAAGCTGGATTTCTTGTTTTGTATAAAACAACAATGCCAAGTGTTCTTATTGAAACCGGATTTTTGACGAATCCAACCGAAGAGAATTTTTTAGGAAAAAATGAAGGTCAGGAAAAAATGGCCAATTCCATGTTCAAAGCTTTTGAAAATTATAAAAATCAAATTGAGGGTAAAAGTACAATTTCTGATTCGTCTCCAGAGCTAACACAACCAGAACCAATCAAAGAAGATAAGAAAGAGCAAGTCAATAATTCAGTTACAAAAGATAGTACAGGATTGATTTTCAGAATTCAAATAGAAACTTCTGACAAACCTATTTCAGTTAGTGCTTCGCGATTTAAAGGACTTGAAATTTTTGAATATCGGGAAAATAAACTTTATAAATACTGTACAGGCCTTTTTCAAAATGACTTACAGGCTGCAAAAAATTATAAAGTTGAACTGATTGAGAAAGGTTACAATAATGCATTTGTCGTTGCATTCTTAAACGGAGAACGAATTAGTATTGAAAAAGCTATTAAATTAGCAGAAAAATAACATTTTGAAATACTCAAAAGAAATAAAAACCGGTGTAATCGCAATAATAGCAATTGCAGTTTTAGTTGCCGGAGTCAACTTTCTCAAAGGGAATAGTTTTTTTGGTGGTGATGAAAAATACTATGCATTCTTTCCAAATTCAGGACAATTGATGGTTTCAAGTAATGTAACACTCAATGGTGTGGTCGTTGGAAAAGTAATGAACGTGGAATATGTTCCAGGAAACAATCCAGAGAAAAGAGTTAAAATAACGTTTAGTATTCAGGATGATAAAATCAAGTTACCAAAAGGAACTATTATTGAAGTTGGGTCTTTGGATTTATTGACAAAAGGCTTGCTCATTCAAATTCCAACAGACATTTCAAAGGGAAATTACAAACCAGGAGAAACTTTACCTGGTAGATTGTCTGTAGATATGATGACGCAGGTGAAACAATATGCGGATCCAATTTCACAGCGCTTACAAGCAATGATGAGCTCCATTGATAAAATGGTTGTTTCACTCTCTGCATTTTGGGATAAAACTGCAACTTCAGAGATAGAAGGTAGTTTAAAACAAGTAAAAATTACGATTCAAAAACTTGGTAATGTTGCACAAGAAATCGAAGGTTTTGTTTCTGAAGAGAAAATCCATTTTGCTCATATCATGAACAACGTTGAAAATATCACCACAAACTTGAAGAAAAGTAACGACCAGATAACAGCAATCATTGGAAATACACGTAAGGTTTCTGACGACTTGGTTTCATCCGATTTCAAAGGTGTAATTCTTAATGCTGAAACAACACTAAAAAAACTAAACTTGGTTCTTACTGATATTGAAAGTGGAAACGGTACAATGGGGAAACTACTTCATGATGAAAAACTCTACACAGAATTGGTTGAAACAAATAATGAACTTCAAAGTTTGGCTTCAGATATACAACTTCATCCAGAGAGATACATCCATTTTTCTGTTCTAGGTACTAAAACAAAAGGAGTTCCTTTGACTGGAACAGAAGAGAAAAAGCTTAGAAAAATATTAGATAGCATTCCTGAATAATTCCTAAAAATGATAACTACAATTTTATTTTCAGTCTTACTTATTGCAGGCTTTGGCCTTTTTGGATATAACATTTGGAAGGTTCGTTACAACATTTTACTTGGGCATGATGTCGACCGCACAGATAATCCAAGCGAACGTTGGAAAACAATGCTTTTAGTAGCTTTTGGTCAAAAGAAAATGTTTTCTCGGCCTATTCCTGCGCTTTTGCACCTTGCACTCTATGCAGCATTTGTGATAACTCAAATCGAATTGATCGAGATAATTATTGATGGTTTGACTACAAATCATCGCTTTTTTCAAGAAAGTCTGGGAAGTTTTTACACGTTCATGATTAGTTTCATAGAAATTCTTTCAGTAGCAGCGTTTTTAGGTACTATAGCTT
>CANGLG010000058.1 GCA_947454395.1 Flavobacteriales bacterium | reverse complement strand
TTCATTAAAGAACGTAGTTATATTACCAAATGGTGTAAACTTTGATTTATTTAAACCCCAAAATCAAATTGAGTCAAAGCAAAAAGTCAATTTTAAAGAAGATACAAAATACATTGTTTTTATCGCCGATCCAGATAGAGTTGAAAAAAACATAGGTTTAGCGATTGAAGGCGTTAATCTATTGAAAAAAACAGTTAAAGCTGAATTATTTATTGTTTTCGGTAAAAATGGCATTGAGCACGAAGAGATTCCAAATTACTTGAATGCTGCAGATGTCTTGTTATTAACCTCAACAAGTGAAGGTTCACCAAATGTAGTAAAAGAAGCTATGGCTTGTAACTGCCCTGTTGTTGCAACCGATGTAGGTGATGTTAATTCAATAATTGGTGCTACGAAAGGATGTTACATTACTAAATATGATGCTGAAGATGTTGCTTCGAATCTTTTAAATGCAATAAATTACGGAAAAACAAATGGTAGAAATAATATAGAACATTTGAACAGTAAAAATATAGCATCAAAATTAATTTCAATATACGATAATTTATTAAACAAATAGAATGTCATTGATTAGCCTTTTAATAAAAACAAACGACTTCATTAATCAAATTGGATCCTCCATAATGAAAACGCTTTTAAGATTAAATGGGGCTAAGATTGGAAAAAATTGTTTTGTGAGTTTTTCTTCAAGAATTGTTTCACGAAACCTAATAATTGGCAATGATGTAATCATTAAAAGAGGGGTTAAAATAAAATCACCCAAGGTAGAAATTGGAAATAGTTGTATTATTTCTGAAGATTGCTACATCACAGGTAATTCAGAATTTAAAATAGGCAATACAACATTCATAGGGAAAAAAGTTAGAATAAATTTAAGTAAAAACGTAACAATAGGTAAAGATGTCGGTGTGGGTGAAAATAGTGTTATTTGGACACATGGCTATTTCCCACCAGCTGATGAAGGTTTTCCTGTAACTTACAAACCTGTGTTAATCATGGATGGTGCTTGGGTGTCAACAAATATTATTATTTTACCTGGAGTAATCTTAGGGAAAAATACAATTGTTGGAGCTGGGTCAGTTGTAACAAAATCCTTTGATGATAATTCCTTAATTGCAGGTAATCCAGCAAAATACTTGAAAAACACCAATGAGTTAAAAAGCGGTAAAGGTTTTATTGAAATTATGAAAGATATTTTTAGTAATTATTCTGAATTAAACCTTTTGGAAGAAGACCTTAATTTCCTTGCTTACCAACTTGAAGGAATTAAAGTTTATGTTTTAAGTAAAAACAATAATTTCGACAAATCCCAAATCAATCCCAAAAATTCAATTGTTATATTCAAAGGAATTGAATCATCAGACTTTTTTAAAATAAATAATTACTATTGGTTTGATCTTACAGAGAGAAAATCTAAAAACAACTCTCTTAAAGAATCTATGTTGATTAATAAAATCTTAAGAGATTGGGGTATTCGATTAGTTGTTGAATATAGTTAGTCAAAGTTTAATGAAACTTGAGAAACCAACAATATGCTAAAAGTTGCACTTACACACGATATTGACAGAACAAAAAAAACGTATCAGCATTTTACAAAGACGATGCGTGCGCTCCTGAAATTGGATTTTAATAAAATTAAAAATCAAATATTTTCACTTGGAAAAAGAAACAATTACTGGACGTTCAATGAAATAATAAAAATAGAAGAATCATACAATGTTAAGTCAACCTATTTTTTTCTGAATGAAACAATTCCATTAAAACTATTTAAATTAAAAACATACAAACTCGCACTAGGGCGTTATAAAATTCTCGATAAAAAAATAGTTGATTTAATTAAACAGCTCGACAAAAACGGGTTTGAAATAGGAGTACACGGTTCTTACAACTCATACAAGAGTTTGGAACTTTTAAAATTTGAAAAAAAAACGCTTGAAAATATTCTAGGGCATGAAGTCATTGGAATTAGACAACATTACTTGAATTTGGATGAAAATACTTGGCAAAAGCAAAAAGAAGTTGGTTTTAAATATGATTCAAGTATCGGTTATTCAGGAAGTTTAGCTAAAATTGGTTTTGTCGATGAGCGCATTTTACCATTCAAACCATTTAACGATGAATTCACAGTAATTCCATTGGTATTAATGGATGTGAACTTCATGCTCATTAAAAATCGATGGCAAGAGTTTAGTGCATTATTAGATTTTTGCAACGAAAAAAATTGTTTCTTGGTGGTCAACTTTCACAATCATGTATATAATGAACTTGAGTTCCCCGAATATAAAAATGCCTTTATAAAAATCATCGAAGAATGTAAATCAAAGAATGCGGAATTTCTTACAATGAAAGAAATTTACGAATTAGAAATTGCTCGTTCAAATTCCAAATAACCTAATGATTTATTCTCCTATTCACTTGCTAAACATAAAAAAAATCAAACAATGCGTTGGATAATAAATCCAAATGATGAACTGCTAGAAAAATGGAAAGTTTTTGTCTCAGAACATGAAGATAAAAACTTTTTTCAATCATATGAATTTGTTAAGCTATATAACTCAAATGGCTATTCTGTTAAAACTTTTGTTGCAATTGAAAATGAAAAAATAGTTGCAAGCTACAATGTATTATTTTTAAAGGATAAATTTGGAATTTTATCTTCTTTAACCAAAAGAGCAGTTACTTGGGGAATGCCACTGACAAATTCTTCGTCGCTTTTAAAAGATTCGATCAATGCTGTAATAGAACATTGTAAAAATGATTTTATTTATTTTGAGATAAGACCGTTATATCCAATAAGTCCAATAAAATGTAATTCTTTAAATGAATTAAAATTTAAACTTGAGCAACATTATACTGTTTTCAATAACTTAGAATTGGATTTTTTTTCATTATTTCATTCAGGCAGAAAAAAAAATATAAGGCGTGCTCAAAGAAATGAGTTGTTAATATTTAAAGAGCTTAAATCGGCTGAAGAAATAAATCATGCTGGTGAATTAATTATTACCCTTTATCGAAACTTAAGATTACCCTGTCCAAATATCGATTTTTTTAACTCAATAAAAGATTTCCCCTCTATAAAAACTTTCGGTGTTTATTTTAAAGAAAAATTAGTCGCTTGCAGAATTGTTTTAACATATTTAAATTCAATATACGATTGGTACGCCTCTGCAACAGACGAGGGTAAAGCAATTTTTGCAAATGACTTCATCGTTCATGAAGTATTTAATTGGGGGCAAAAAAATGGTTATCGTCATTTTGATTTTGGTGGAGCTGGGAAGTCTAACCAGAATTATGGAGTAAGAGATTATAAATTAAAGTTTGGAGGAAATCTCGTAGAAATCGGAAGGGCTGTTTACATTAACAAACCGTTCAAATATGAAATTGGAAAGATTGGCTTTAAAACGTTGAAATTATTACGGGGAAAATGAAAAAAAACAGTTTTTTTAAAAAGCTCAAAATAAAATTTGGGAAACACTTAGCAAATGCGTTTCCACACAACCGAGTTCGCTGTTTTGGATTGCGCTTGTGTGGATTTAAAATAGGAAAAAACGTTTATATAGGTTCAAATTTCACTGTTGCAAGTTTAATTTCTTGGGAAGGATGTCATTTAACAATTGAGGATCGAGTAGCGATTGGTCCGAATGTAACATTAGTTCTTTCTTCTGATGCAAATAACTCAAAACTAATGGAAGTAGTTCGTCCAATAGTTGGTTCAATAAAAATCAAACACGATTCATGGATTGGTGCCGGTTCGGTAATTCTTCCAAATGTAGAAATTGGATGCATGTCAATTGTTGGTGCGGCTTCGATGGTTAACAAAAACGTAGATGATTTTTCTGTTGTTGCCGGAAATCCGGCCCGATTTATTAAAGCAATTGAAAAAAGATAAGAAAATATTAATCGGACTGGGGCATCCCGCTCATTTTCACCTATTCAAGAATTTGATTCATTCTTTGCCAGAGAAGGATGTTTTGGTCGTTATATCAAATAAGGACATTCTTAAAGTTTTACTTGAAGAAAACAACATTAAATATGAACTTTTGGCTGAGTATGGGAATAAACAGAATCCATTTTCAAAAATGATTAAATTGGTTCGGACCACAAGTAAATTACTTCGAATCACCATTAAATATAAGCCAGAAATATTGATTGGATGTCTATCACAGATTGCATGGGTTGGATTTTTAACTAGAAAAAGAACACTTTTCTTTGCTGAAGATGATTTTGCATATACCTCTATTCAATGTCGTATCACCTATCCTTTCGTTACAAATGTTCTTACTGCAGAAGAAGTAAATGTTGGACCATTTGAAAAAAAACAAATTAAATATCCGGCTTATCATAAACTTGCTTACTTACATCCTGAAGTCTTCCAAAAAAATCCATCCGTATTAGATAAATATCTCATTAAAACTCCCTATTTTATTGTTAGAATCGTTAGTCTATCAGCACATCATGACACGAATATACAAGGAGTAACTGAACCAATGTTGGATGCGATTATTGAAGAATTGTCAAAACATGGAAGAGTCATTCTTTCAAATGAAAAAAAATTAAGTGACCGTTATCAAAAATTCCAGCAACCTATTGAAGTTAGTGATATGCATCAACTTATGAGCCAATCAAAAGGAATTGTAAGTGACAGTCAATCAATGACAGTTGAAGCTTGTATGCTTGGGATTCCTAATATAAGAATTAATAGTTTTAAAGGAAAAATAAGTGTTTTAAATAATTTGGAAACAAACTACCATTTAACGAAAAGTTATTCAACATCGGAATTTAATATTCAAAATTTAGATTTTATTTTAACTGCTGATATAATAGAATTTGATAAAAACCGAAAACGATTATTGAAAGATAAAATATACCCAATACCTTTTTATTTGAAGCAAATCGAAAAATTATAATGCGCGATTTCACTTTTAAAACTTATCGAAAACTTCTAGTGCAAATTTTGGAATCAAGATATGAATTCCAGACAATGGAAGAATTTATTATGGCACCAAAAGAAAAGGTTGTTGTTTTAAGACATGATTCTGATATCTGGCCAAAAAATGATTTGCAAATGGCACTTATAGAGAACCAGTCAAATGTTAAAAGCACATATTATTTTCGTGTTCCTGAAACTTTCAATGAAGTAATTATTCAAAAGATTGCTTCTATGTCACATGAAATTGGTTATCATTATGAAGATTTAGTTCGTTCAAAAGGAAATATAGATGAATCAATTAATAATTTCAAAATAAATCTAGAACGGTTACGTAACTTCTATCCAGTAAAGACTATTACGCGTCATGGTAGACCACTTTCCAAAATTGAAAGTCTAGACATGTGGAAAACCGAAGATTACAAATCTCATGGCATTATTGCAGAACCTTATTTAGATGTTGATTATTCTAAGGTGCTTTACCTAACTGATAACGGAAGTAAATGGAATGCAAGTTCAAGTAACATAAGAGATTACACTTATAATGAGCATTTTAACTTCAATATAGAAACTACCTTTGATTTGATAGAAGCTTTTAAAAAAAATAAATTACCAAATCATATTATATTAAATGCTCACCCAGCCAGATGGAACGACAAGCTAATAATTTGGACCTATCGATATTTCTTGCAGAAAGCAAAAAACGTTGCAAAATCATTATTAAAATCAGTTAGAAAATGAGCATGAATAATCGTTTTTGTTTTATTACAAACGATGTTGAAACCACTTCAATTCTGCATCATGAATTACGCGATGAAACCGGAAAAATTGTTTTAGAACAAGGCATGCCTCGTTTACTTGATTTATATGATGAGTTTGGGATAAAAGCCACTTTCTTCTACACTGGATACATTGCAAATCTCTACCCAGAAGTTGTTAAAATGGCACATGAGAGAGGCCATGAAATCGCATCGCATGGATACTCACACAAAGTGAAAAATGCATTTGACGTGCTGAGTGAACAAAAGATTCGAGAGCATTTATTTAGGTCAAAAAATACATTGGAACAAATAATTGGCGAAGAGGTAATTTCATTTCGAGCACCTGCATTACGAGTTAAAAAAAGCATTTCACTTGCTTTACTTGAAACCGGATTTTTAATAGATAGTTCTGTAGCTTCACAGCGAATAGATATGTTTCTATCGTTCGGAGTAAAGCATAAATTAAACTGGTTTCGAGCTCCACGAGGAATTTATTTCACAAAAGCCGAAGACATTTATTCCAGAGGAAATTCCGAATTACTTGAAATTCCAGTTTCATCAGTTCTACTTCCATACATCGGAACATTTATGAGGATCTCACCTTTGATAATGAATTTAATTCGAACATCATTAAATTTAGAAAGTAAAATTACAGGACGGCACATTAATTTCTTAACTCATCCAAATGAATTTATTGATGAAACTCCAATAGATTCATTAAATACTACAAGACGAACTAAAAATTACATCTCATACATACTAGGTGACCTTTTAAGACATCGATTAAAAGTAAAAAACTTAGGAGAAAAGGCGATTCCTTTGTTTCGAAAAGAACTTGAATATTTAAATAATAAACAGTACAACTTTAAACGATGTAAAGACGTCTATGAAACATATAAATTAAAAAGAAATGCCAGCGAAAGAAGTACTTGAATTCTATAATTTAAAAGGTTTTTCGGGCTATTTAATTTATGGTTTTCGATTTATGAAAAATTTCATTTTAGATAAAATGGCATTTTTCTGTCCGATAAAATCGTGGAGAACTCAATTTCATCGATGGAAAGGAATTAAAATTGGTAAAGGTGTTTACATAGGACATGAGGTCATTTTTGACCGGATTTTTCCTGATTTAATTGAAATTGGTGATAATACTTCTATCGGAGATAGATCAATCATAACAGCTCATGCAAATATTCCTTCTGAAACTATTTTAAAGAAAATTTACCCTAGAAACATACAAAAAACAATAATTGGAAAAGGGGTTTGGATGATGCCAAACGTTACAGTTATTCCAGGAGTAATTATCGGAGATGAATGTGTAATTGCAACAGGTTCAGTTGTAACTAAGAATATTGAGTCACGAACATTGGTTGGCGGGGTACCTGCGAAAGTTTTAAAAAATTTAAATTCAGACCTTGAATCCATTGATTAAATTGTTTATATTTACACAAATCTCTGATTATGAATAGGATTTTATTTTTCTTCTTTGTATTAATTGGTACTCAATCATTTAGTCAAACTCCACCAACTACAAGATTAGACGATATCTATTGCTATAATTATAATTTACCAACAATTTATTCGAATTTCTTAGCTATTAAGAAAACATGTGATGGTTATATTTTTGATGTTCAAAATATGGCAACAAACCAAACTGCACAGTATGTTACAACGGGTAATGTAGCGGGAAGAACAACAAATTTATCCTTTTTTTCAGCTGCAGGAATTACATACAATACAACTTATAAAGTCACCGTTCGTACGTGGATTGGAACGACATCCAATGCAAGTACTCCAAGTCTTGTTAGTTGTTACGTTATAACGCCATCTCCTGCCAGCAAAGTACAAACAAGTCAATGTAATACAACACTTAGTGCTTATAACACACCTGTATACGTAGATAATATTCCAGGAGCAGAAGCTTTTAAGTTTCAACTCAAAAAATTACCAGGTGGTACTTATGATTCAATTGAGAAAACATCAGGTACTTTAAATGCTTTTTCAATGTCAGATTTCCCGTTAGCTTTTGCTGATTATTCTACAACCTATGAAGTAAGGGTAAAAGTAAAGGTTAATGGAACATATGCTAATTACGGTACAATGTGTACTATAACTACGCCAGGCGTACCACAAACACAGCTTGAATCCTCATCTTGTAATCAGTCTATACCTTACATTAATTCCCCTTTATCCGCAAGTGCTGTTCCTGGTGCTAGTGCATATCGGTTTCAAGTAAGTAATGGTGTTAATAACACAATAATTTATCCCTCGGCTCCTGGTAACAATGCTGTGTTAATTCCTGTTTCGTGGGCAACCTATTCCGGAAATCCATCACCAAATAATTTGGATTGGATTTCAAACAATATGACGGTTCAAGTAAGTGTTTCTGCTTTAGTTGATGGAACATGGTATGCTTGGGGACCTACTTGTAATGTTACAACTCCTTGTGGATCTAAACTAACTGCAGCTATGAACAGTAAGTTGGTAAACTACATGTACTACGATGAGTTGCTCGCTGAAGTATGTAATTGTTCTGGGATTCAAGACTATCAATTCAGATATAGGATTGGTTTTAGTTCAACAACATATCTTACCGCTTCCTCTGGTAATGAAAACGCTGAAAACGCCTCCGATAATAAATTATTTTTATCTGATTTTGGTCCGATTTCAAATTTTCCAGCCTCGAATCCTTATGGAAAGACGTACAGAATTTCTGTAAGAGTAAAAATAAATGGTGTATGGTCTGATTGGGGAACGGAAAGAAGTGTTCTTACCCCAAGTGCACCAACTACAAAAATCAGAGATGGTTTATTTTCCGCTGCTGGCACTTCACAATGCGGTACTTCTGGCTCACCTTTTTTAATGTCAAATATTGGCACAATCCTTTACTCATATAACCTTTATGGTTTTTCCAATTACACATTTGAAGTTACCAGATTGAGTGATAATAATGTTCTAACACTGACCAGAACTGCAACGGATTTAGGTGCTCAAGCAAGGGGAATGAGATTAAGTATGGTGGGAGACCCTGCTTTAAATGGAACAAATGGACCTTTTAAAACTGATTACAACACGACCTTTATGATTCGTGTAAAAACCAATTTAGGATCATATGGCAATGCCTGCTATGTGAGGACTCCAGCAGCAATTGGTATTCCTGAAGCAACAGAAGAATTGATGCCGGAGGACATAATCGATACTGAAAACATTTTTAATGATCAAGCTTCAATTGAAGAGGAATCCTCTCAAAATTTTGAAGATAATGTGAATTTCTTCCCAAATCCTTACACGAACAAAATGGGGATACAATACTCCTCAGAATTTTCTGAAAAAGTTGAGTATACCATTTGTGACATAAGTGGAAAAATAATTTTTAAAGGAATTTCATTTTTGGATGATTTGGCAGTTGAAGAATTTTGGACGACTCTTAAAGATGGAAATTATTTAATTACACTTACAAACGAGCAAAACAAGTCTATTACCAAAAGAATTGTTAAAACTAGATAGTATAAAATTCAATGCTTGAATTCATTTCAAGAGTAACCGGAAAAACGATAAAAGATACTGAAGTTGAGTATCTTTCTTCTCACTCGAATTCCAAAACAAATAAAAATATATTGTGTATTCAAACATCTTGTAACAATATTTCTGATTTTCAAATTTTCTTAGGTGATTTACACAACAACACCAATAACGAACAAATAATTTTACTGAATTTCGAAACATTAAAAGGAAGAATTAGGCGAATTGAAAAAGAATCTGGTAAAACAATTGCCAAATTGCGCGTTTCTTTTGATTTTCTGTTTCTTCGGGTTTTACCACGACTTTTTCTTTTTCAGTTTTTAATGAACAAATTAACAAGGAAAAGATTAATCGTGCTTTCAAAAGCAGAGGGACTTGGAAGAATGGTGTACGCAGGATTTGAAATTATTGAAATTTGTTCAATTGGTCCAAAACTGTTTGTTTTAATTAAGAAATCTAAAAGCGAAAAGAAACATATAAAACCCAGTTATGGTCCCATATTCAAAATGGAACGAATTGGTAAAAATGGTAAACTTTTTGGAGTTTACAAACTAAGAACAATGCATCCATACGCTGAATTTCTTCATGAGTATATTTTAAAAATCAATGGTTATTCCGATTCAGGGAAGCCAGATAAAGATTTTAGGGTTACTAATTGGGGAAAATATATACGACGATATTGGATTGATGAATTACCTCAATTATTTAATGTTCTCAAGGGAGAAATGAAACTTGTAGGTATTAGACCCGTAAGTAAGGTATATTTTAATGAATTGGATGAAAATATAAAAACAAAAAGAATTAAGTTCAAACCTGGATGTATTCCTCCCTATATTGCACTTAACTATTCTACAAATAAAGATGATGTAATTGCTGCAGAAATAGAATATATGCGAATGAAAGAGGAAAAACCCTACACTACAGACATAAAATTATTTTTTAAAACAATTTTTAATATAATTTTTAAAAAACGAAGAAGTGCATGATTAAAATAACTTCAAAAATATTTCCGATTTTTATTTTGGTTTGGATTCTAACCATTTTAAATTCTTGCATTAAGACCAAAGATGTAACGCTATTTCAAGGAAATTTTATTGATAGTACTAAAAATCTATCCAAGGATTATGATTTTATTATTGAAAAAAATGACATTCTTGAGATTTCACTTTTGTCTACAAATAAAGATGCAAATGAATTATTTCGCACTAAATTTGAAGAGGGGCGCTCAGTTGTTTCATATAGTTCAGGTGTTGCAGCAAAAGGAGGTTTTTTAGTCGATATAAATGGTAATATTGAGGTACCATACATTGGAAAAATATTTGTTGAAGGTAAAAATCGTCAAAAGGTAACATTTGAAATCGAGGAAAAATTGAAGGACTATATTCAAGAACCTATAATTCAAATAAATCTATTGAATTTTAAAATCACGATACTTGGAGAGGTAAAATTACCAGGAACATATACAATCCCAAATGAACAAATTAATATTGTTCAAGCACTAGGGATTGCTGGAGATTTAACTACTTATGGTAACAGAAAAAAAATAAAAATTATTAGGCAATTAAATGGTATGCATCAAGAAATCAATATTGATTTAACAAAAAAAGAAGCGTTCTCATCGAACACCTATTATTTAAAACAGAATGATATTGTATATGTCCAACCTGTAAAAGCAAAAATACAAAATACGAATAATCAGATTTTTATCCCTTTTGTTTCTGTAGCATCTTTAGTATTGACTGCGATAAACTTAGTTAAACTTTTATCTCAATGACCGAGAATCAAGATTCGAAAATGATGAACTTAGATGATTTGATTAAATCAAATTATAGGGATCTTTTTTTCAAGTATGTAACAAAATGGAAACTATTTGCTGTATTAATTGGATTTGCACTCGTCGTATCATATATTTATTTGAGATATAAAGTTCCGAATTACGAAGCATATGCAACAGTTCTAATAAAAAACAATCAAAAAGGAGGTTCCGGTATTACAGAAACTTCAGCTTTTGAAGATCTTGAAATATTTAATTATAGAAATTCAGTAGAAAACGAGAAATCTGTTATTCTATCAAGAAATATATTAGGTAAAGTTGTAGAGCATTTAAATCTTCAGGTGGAATACTACTCCATCGGAAAAATCACTGGCTTTACAAAAAGAGAGGTTTATACCGATTGTCCTGTCTCTGTTGAATTTATAAATAGCGACACAACTTTAGAGAATACGTCAGCGAATATATTCATCAAAGTATTGACAAACAATCGTTTTGCAATAATGAATCAGGATGGGCAAACGATAAAAATATCAGCCTTTAATTCTTGGTTGAAAATAAATGATGTTCAATATAGAATTAATAAAAATTCAAATTTCTCAAAGTTCTACCACTCTAGGGAATATGAATTAAAAATTATTCCAAAAGAAACTGCGATAAATAAAATTCTTGGAGGTCTTAAAGTAGAACAAATTAATCCATCTGCAACAATATTAAAACTTACCATTCAAAACCCATCAAAAAATAAGGCAATAGATGTCTTGAATCAACTGGTATATTTTTACAATGAGGATGCAATAATGGACAAGAATCTTGTTTCAAAAAACACTTCTGATTTTATAAATACAAGGATGCTTGTAATTGCAGAAGAGTTAGAAACAGTTGAGGATTCGGTAAAAAAATATAAGAATTATAAGGATATTGTTGATGTCAAATATGAATCTGAAAATAAAATTGCAAACATTGGATTACTTAATAACAAAATAATCGAAGCTGAAACAGAGTTGAAGTTAAGCAAGATGATGTTGGAGCATCTAAATCAAAAAAATAGTCCTGATGATTTGATTCCAATAAACTTAGGATTTACAGACAATAACATCAGCTTACAGATAGACAATCATAATAAATTAGTCCTTGAAAGACAAGAAGAGTTAAAAACTACAACTCTTAAACATCCGAAAATAATTAATCTTGGAAATAAAATAACAGAAATTAAAATTAATATTTCCAATAGTATTTATAATTTGATTAAATCAAAGAAAAAAATACTGAATGAACTAAAAATACAAGAAAACAAACTTGAATTTCAGATTTCAAAAACACCAGCATTTGAAAAAGATTTACGTGAAATTATTCGACAACAACAAATCAAAGAAACATTATATCTTTATTTATTACAAAAAAGAGAAGAAGCTCAAATCGCATTGGCTGTAGGAATTGGGAATGCAAAAATAGTTGACCCCGCTTATAGCACTGGTGCTGTAGTTTCACCGAAAAAATCCTTTGTTTATTTAGGCGCTTTATCTATTGCAC
>CANGLG010000057.1 GCA_947454395.1 Flavobacteriales bacterium | reverse complement strand
TAAAAGTTAGAGAATTAAAACAAGTCGTAGTAAAAGCTCCTGGTGTTCCAGATACCGTTTTTCATTCAGATCGATTGAGTGTTGCAGATTTTGAAATTCAGAATAACGAAGACATCATATTGTTAACTTATCCCAAGCAATTAAATAAAGGAAGTGAGATTTTGCTTTTTGACGGAGTGAATATAAAGTCCAATTTTCAAGTAAACGACGAAGCAAAATACTTGGTAAGAGACTATCGCGGGAATACACATATTGTGTGTAAGGACAAGGTTTTTGGAGTCTATGTTTCTGATTACCTGATAGAATTGGGACAAATTCCAAAAGATTATTTTTTCAAATACGTAGCACCAATAGTAGATACAAACGCTTCAAAAATGTATTTTTCAAATTTCAACAAAGATTACCCAGCATTTGATTATTTTGTTTTTGACACATACGATTCAACGTATCGTTCCATTTTGAATATCAAAGATGACTTGATGATGGAATTGTATCGTTCGGAATACAAATGGGTAGATGTCCGCACCAAACTTTGGGCAAAAAACAAAGAACGCGAAACAGGAATTGATGCACAGATATGGGTTGGAGCAAATTACTTTACGCAATCCATTTACTACAAAGAAGTTTACGCACCTTTATTTCATCGCAATGATTCTGTATTTGTTTTTGACTATCCGAAAGATCGTCTTATCATTTTTAACCGTCTAGGTGAATCACTCGATACCATTTCTATTTATCATCATTATCAACCAAAAAAAACAGGTTGGCAAAAACAATTGATTCAGGATAATGTGACAGGAGTTATTTATGCACAGTACGAAAAAGATGGGAACATGTATCTTGGAATTGTTGATGTTAATTCAGGGGAGATTAACGAAAAAGTGAAGTTAAACTACAAATACGTTGAAAAAATCAGAGTGCACAACAACAAGGTTTACTACGTTTACCGTCCGTTTGAATCTATTCAGAAGCGCTTTTTATATAAAGAGAAATTACCGTATAATTTTCCGCCTGGAAAGTTGATTGTGGAAAGTGAAATCAAAAGTGATAAAAATTAAAATTGTTTTTACCAATCTCCACCAGCTCCACCACCACCAAAGCTCCCACCTCCTAAACCACCAAAACCTCCGCCTCCTGATGAATCGCCTCTAAATCCTCCAAAACCACCTATAAAACCACTGCCTCCGATAGTCATTCCTCCTCCGCGACCACCTCGACGAATCATGAGAATTACAACAACGATGATAATGATTAAAACGATTATTCCTTGCGTGATGCTTCGGTCATTTTTTTCTGAATACGTTTTGTAATCATATTCTTTTTTCGCGAGACTAGATAAAACATCAATGGAACTTTTTAAACCAAGGTAGAACTCTTTGTTTTTAAAGTTTGGAGTCAATTCATTATCTACAATTTCTTTTGCTGTGATGTCCGGAATGACACTCTCCAAGCCTCGACCAACAGAAATAAAAACTTTTCTTCCTCCTTCATCTGTTTTGACTGGTTTAATTAGAATGACAATTCCGTTATCTTCTTTTTCCTTGCCAACTCCCCAATCTTCGCCGATTTTCGTTGCATAATCCCAAGGCTCCATGCCATTCAAGTTGTCAACTATAATTACAAAAATTTCATTGGACGTTTCTTGTTCGAAAGTGTTTAATTGTTTTTCAATCAATTCTTCTTCGGAGTCATTCAGTAATGTAACGGCCGAAAAATTATTGTAATAACGATGATATTTTGGTGATGGAAACTGACTGAAAACTGAAAATGAAATCAGTAGAAATAGGATGATATTTAAAATTTTGTTTTTCATCCTTCCGTAATTTCATTGTTTAGTTCATTTTTATCGTCTGATTTGATAGGGAAGTAGTGTTGTAATTGTTTTCCAGCTTCTGCAACTGCGTCAATGATTCCTTGCGTGAATTCATTTCTTTTAAACCGAAAAATCATTTCATTTTTTGTACTTTCCCAAAAGTCGAATGGAACAACATCATGAATTCCTTTATCACCGATGATTGCCAGTTTCTTATCGGAAAAAGAGAGGTAAATCAAAACGCCGTTTCGTTGTTCTGTTTCATGCATTTTCAATTTGTTGAACACTTCAATAGCACGTTCAATCGGATTTACAGTACATTTTTTATCGATATGTACACGAATTTCACCAGAAGTTTTGAGTTCAGCAAGTCGGATACTTTCCTGAATTTCTTCTTTTTCCCTTGCTGATAACATTCTTTAGAATTTTACATTCGGTGCATTTTCCGCTCCTGCAGCAGCTTTAAATCCTTCTTTCACAGGAAACACTTCGGAATTCAAAAACATACTTGCAAAAAATCCACGTATGTGCGTATTGTATTCCTTTACAGACTCGTTATATAAGTCACGCTCACGATTGATTCGATTTTCCGTTCCTTCTAATTGAACTTGTAATCCTTGAAAATTCTCTGTGGAACGAATTTGAGGATACGCTTCATAAGCTAAATTAATCGCTGTATTAATTTTTTTACCAAGTATCTCCAATTGCTCCGGATTTTTTGCGTTAGTGATTTCATCACTGATTCCAACAATTCCAGCTCTAGCCTGTGTTACTTTTGTTAATATTTCTTGTTCGTTTTTAGCTGCGCCTTTGACTGTTTCAACAAGGTTTGGGACTAAATCAGCACGTCTTTGATAAGCAGATTGAACGTTTGACCATTTCTCGTTAACACCCTCTTGTAGTCTAACCGCTGAAGAGTATGCACTATAATATCCCATAAAAACGATTAAAACAAATCCAACAATCGCCAGTAAAACAATATAAATAGGTTTCATTTTTTAATGTATTTAGAATCAAAGGTATCAGCTTTTAAATGTTGTGAGCCTTTCTTAACAAAATTTATTAAATCATGATTTTTCGGCCCCAATAAAACTTATTAACAAATGATTATTTTATAATCAAATAAAAAGATTATTTAATAATCATTTTGTAGTTTTGACAAACCATCGATATGCGCTTACAGAAGAATATAAATTTCAAAAAATTGAAAAATGGCTGTGTTGCGTTCAATTGTCCATATGGATTTGGATACGTTTTTTGTTTCCTGCGAAAGAAAACTTGATAGTAAATTGATTGGGAAGCCGATTCTAATAGGAGGGACTAGCGATCGGGGAGTGGTGGCATCATGCAGTTATGAGGCTCGTCAGTTTGGAATTCATTCCGCAATGCCAATGAAAATGGCAAAAGAACGCTGTCCAGAAGCAATAATCATTAAAGGAAATTCGGAAACTTACAGTAAATTTTCTCGTGAAGTAACCGATATTATTAAAGAATCTGTTCCGGTTTATGAAAAAAGTTCTATCGATGAATTTTACATGGATTTAACTGGCATGGATCAATTCTTTGGAACAATGAAATATGCTTCTGAATTACGTCAGCGAATTGTACATGAAACAGGTTTACCCATTTCGTTTGGACTTTCGCAAAATAAAACGGTTTCTAAAATTGCCACCGGAGAAGCAAAGCCAAACAATCAGATTCAAGTATTTTCTGGTTCAGAATGTGAATTTTTAGCCCCACTTTCCGTTAGGAAAATCCCGATGGTTGGAATAAAAACATACCAAACACTTTGTAATTTAGGAGTCCGAAAAATCAAAACCGTTCAGGAAATGCCCGTCGAATTAATGCATAGCGCATTGGGGGAAAATGGTGTTTCAATTTGGAAAAAAGCGAACGGTTTGGATAATTCTCCTGTAGAACAATACAACGAGCGAAAATCCATTTCAACGGAACGAACCTTTGATTACGATACAATTGATGTAATAAAGTTGAGGGGAATTCTGCTTGCGATGACTGAAAATTTGGCTTTTCAACTGAGGAAAGGTCAAAAGCTGACAGGTTGTATCACCGTCAAAATTCGCTATTCTGATTTTCAGACCCAGACTTTACAAAAACAAATTCCATATACCGCTGCAGATCATCAGCTTTTACCTATTGTGAGTGATTTATTTGAGCGTTTGTATAGTCGGCGTTTACTTGTTCGCTTGATTGGTGTTCGCTTTAGTTCGCTGGTTTCGGGGTTTCACCAATTAAACTTATTCGATGATTCACTTGATTATGCTTCATTGTACAATGCGTTGGATCGAATTCGAAACCGTTTTGGAGATCGTTCCGTGATACGGGCAATAGGAATGGAAGCGCGAACAATTGGACGATTTAATCCATTTTCGGGAGAGCCTCCACCGCTATTGGCAAACAGAAGGGTATAAAAAAAGGCGTCCTCTCGAACGCCTTTTCATTTAAAAAAGATTTATTAGAATCTCCATCCTAAACGGATGTTTCCAATAAAGTTATTTCCAAAAGCACTAGATTTTGATGGCTCAGTAAGAGTCGTTGTCGTTGTGCCAGAAACGGTAACTGAAGATTCGCCAGCTTTGTTATTAACCGATTGCAATCCTAGACCTAATTCAAGACCAGCATAGAAGTTTTCAGCAAAATAATAATCTGTACCAGCAACTAAATTTAAACCGATCATTGATGAAGGATTTTTTACATTTGCAGTTACATTTGCGTTATATCCAACACCGTCAAATTTATCCCATTTTGCTGTAGTGTTCCCCATTCCAAAAAGTAAATCAGCGCCTACATATGGTGATAATTTATCAGTTCCTGCAAAGTGTTTTTCAGCTCCAAGAGAAATTGTAGTCATAGAAATTTTGTTTATTTCTGTTCCTTCTCCTCCAGCATTGTTAGCGCTTTCGTAATAATAATCTTTAGTCGAAGAATTATTTATCGTTAACGAAAGTCTTGCAGCTAAATCATCTGCAAGGAAATAACGCATTCTCAAAGAAGGAGCATTAAAGGACAATGTTGAAGTATTAAAACTCATTTGTCCTTCCAAAGAGAAAGGATTTTCTTTAGTAGCTTTTTGTGCAAACATAGATCCCGACAATGTTAATGCACCTACAAAAATCATAATTTTTTTCATGGTTGTTGTTTTTTTTAAATTATAGAGCTAATGTACGTGAATATAAAAATAAAGGTTACAGAAACTATTATAATTCTTAACAATTGTATTTTAATAAAATTATTAACTCATTCAACAAAAGCAATATAGAAATCTTTTCGGGAAATAAATATCATGCTAAATGAGAAAAAAAATAATAAACTGATGTTAAATTAAATCAGTAAATAATAACTTGATTAGCTACTATGGACATATGTCATGAAAGGTAAATTGTGAAGGATTCGTTAAAACGAATCAATTTAATTCAAAATAAAACATTTTAGGGAAATGAAAAATCAATACAAATCCTTTCTAAATCCAAAATTAAAGGTAAAAAATATCGGAGAATATAAATTTGTAGAAACACTATTGTTACTTGCTTGCCCGAAAATTGAATAATGACCTCCTACATCAAAGAAAAAAGTACCAGTAGCAGGAACAGTGTATTTCAAACCGCCTTGTAATCCAAAAGCAAGACTAATGATTTTTCCTTTTGACGGTTCATCAGGAGAAAGTTGATATTTATTTTGCCAGTCATATGTTCCAGTTGCATCTTTACTTTCATAGTCTCTTTTTACAGAATTAAAGTATAGCATGAAATTCCCTCCTCCATATAGTGAAAATCCATTGTCATAGTCATTTCCTAAATAATACCTTGTTCCTCCTTCAATTGTTGTGTAATTTGTTTTGGATTGATAGTTAACTTGTAGGTTGTATGGACTTGTAGTCATATTTATTGCAGTGACATTAGTCGAGTAAACTGTTTCTTCACGTTGAGGGAAATAGTAGCCAATTCGTCCATAAAAGGTAACATCATTACTTTTAGGTAATTCAAGTCCAGCAGTAAAACCATAAAAAGGTTTTGTCGCTCTGAATCCTTTCAAAAATCCTGTTCCTGCATTTAAGCTAACTTGCGAAAAACTCGAATTAACTGTTGCAATAACCAAAATAATAAAAGCTACTTTTTTCATGTAATTAGTAAATTAATTTTTAATTGAATCGGACAATCTTTTTGATGAGCCCCGTTCAATATTCCTATACTCATCAAAAACTCATTAACAATTTCCTTACCAACAAATTTAAAGTTCTTTTTGAAGATTTTAACCCAATCTTCTAAACTTTTAACATCTTGAGAATTTAACCACTCGTTAAACGAACCATGAGTCTGTTTTATTAAAGTCAATTGATTAGCATTATAAACAATTGATTCGATTTTTTGACGATGTCGAATTATTCCTGAATCGTTAACAAGAAGATTGATTTTATCGAAATCATATTTCGCTATTCTAAAATAATTGTATTCGTCAAAAGCCTTTCTGAAATTCGCTTCTTTTTTTAGAATTGTTTCCCAAGAAAGACCTGCTTGATTGATTTCAAGGATTAACCTTCCAAATAATTCAAAATCATTAGTAACTGGAAATCCGTAGTGGTTATCATGGTATTTTCTATGAATGTTATCCAATGGTAATTGTGAACAAAATTTACAGTAATTCATCATGAAAAAAAACTGATTTTTAATTTTGGTAACGAAAATAGTTTAAATTTGTTTTGAATTAAATAATTTGAAAAAGCAGTATCTTTTTTCATTCGTATTAGCAACATTGTCTTTCATTGCTGCAAAGTCCTTACAAGAAGTAGGTATTAAGAATTATTATTATCAAAAAGCAACGGATTTTGTTAAGGAAGATGGGTATTTTGATTTAGGTCATCCTGAATCAATAACAAGTCTACCTCTTGGTGTAAAACCCTTTACTGATTTTACAATGATGGATTCAACCCATCTCGTTTGTATTGATGAAGAGATTGGTGGAGTGCTGTTGTATGATATTTCTTTAAACCAATCTCAAGGCTATTTACCTACCGGAATCGATTCAAAGATTATTGAAGTTTCAAAGATAGATTCTACCATCATTCTGGTTGATGAAAAAATGGATGTTCATTTTCTATTACCTCCTTATGATTCTACATCTATAACTACAGTCTCAATTAATGAAGGAAGTTGGATTTCTTCAGGTATGTGTTTACATGAAGCAACAAAAAGATTATTTTTAATTTCCGAAGTTGAAAATGAAAATGTATCAAAAAGTTATTTGGTATATGCCTATAATTTAAACCATAGGAAACTAAATGAAAGCCCACTTTTTGAAATTAAACCGTCGGAAATTGAATTTTTTGCCATAAATAATAATCTTATTTTACCCGAAAGTAAAGTGATTGAAGGCATCGATACTGTTTCAGAATTTTCTTTTGTACCCGAAGTAATGGCTGTTCATCCGAAAACAAATGAAATCTATGTACTTTCATCTCAAGATAGAAGCTTAGCAGTTTTTAATCAGTTTGGACAAATTGTAAATTACACAGTATTAAATCAAGAGTTGTTTACTTCACCAAAAGCGATGACCTTTCACCCAAGCGGGGATCTATTACTTACAAATTCTGATTTAATGAATCCATCGGTAGTTAGAATTAAATGGAATAAACTATTCCAATCAAAAGCAAATCACGGTTTAATTTTCGGTAGATAAGATCCATTTTCTGCAGAAAGGTCCTTCATTAAAAATCAAATCCAAGACAGATAAATTTGGTGTAAATGGTTTTGAGTAACTAAAAACTTGTTGATATTTTAAAAAATCATTCAAGTCATCCTTTTCAAGAAATAAGTTTTTTACTGGAGTAATTAAATTTTTAAATGAATCAGTCTTTTCAAATACAATCTTATACTCCAATATTTTTTCGATAAAAGCAAGAATAGCTTCATTTTTCTCAATTAGAAATTCATGTTTTGTGAAAATGATTTTATTTATTTCTTCACAGTAATCTTCAAAATAAGGAGAGGATGTATAAGCTGATTCGATCGCTCTCCATTGATCTATTTGCCAACCAGTTGAATAATCTATTTGAACTTCTTCCGTTTTTTGTTTCTGTCCGTGTTTATGTATAATCGGTACGGATAATACAAGAATACCATTTCCCGATAAAATCTCACAACGATTTCGAATTGTTTGTTTAGGGAAATGTTCATGAACTTCGATTTCCCTTGAGTCACATTTTAAAAATTCCTTCAAGTAATTTACTGAAGGAAAATAAGCTGTGGGAAATACATTCATTAATCAATCCACTTGAAAATTCTTTCCCAACGGATTCCTTTGTAAGAACTGCTTGATAACCAAACCAATGAGGCACGTCCAACAACATGATCTTCCGGAACAAATCCCCAAATTCTAGAATCAGCAGAATTATATCGGTTATCTCCCATCAGCCAGTAATAATTCATTGCAAAGGTGTACGTGTTAACTTTTTTACCATCGATAAATATAGAACCGTCTTTTTTCTCTTCAAGTGAATGTCCTTCATAAGCAGTTATTATACGTCGATACCAAGCGATATTTTCCTTAGAAATTTTTATCGTTTGTCCTTTCGAAGGAATTTGTATTTCAGCGAAATTATAAGGTGTATTTGGGATATAGAAATCTTTTGGAAAAGTACTTAAATTTTCAACCAAATCAAGTGGATTTGACTCCTTAATTGTTTTACTCTCTGTTGGAATGTATATTTGAAATTCAGCAGAAGGAAAATCTTTTTTAATTTTAGCTTTTTCATCACCTGTTAGAGTAAGTAAGTAAAATCCAGGATGATGTCTGTGAGGTAAATTACAATTCTCATCACAACGATCTTCAAAGTCTATTCTTGTCTCATTTGGATCGTTTTCTAAGCCATACCTTCTTTCCATTTCAGCGAATGAAGGAAAGACCACTGATTTTTTAGAAACTAGGTATTGTAAACATTGGTTCTGTGTGATTTTAGCAGGTTTTCCATTTACATATAAAATCGAATTGACAACTTTAATTTTATCTCCAGGAATACCAACACATCTTTTAATGTAGTTTTCTCTTTTATCTACTGGTCTAAAAATTAATCCACCGTGCGTTTGTCCTTCTGAATTCTCCATCGTGTAAACCGGAAACAAGCCATTTGCAAGATTTTGTCTAGCAATACTTTTCCATGACGCATAATTTTCAATAAATGACTTGAATTTAATTGAGTCAGAAGAATTATAGTTATTTGAATAAAGGTTATTACTAAGCTTAAATTGCCATAATGCTTCATCATTTAATATTCCGTGGTAGTCATGACCCATTAAACCATTAGGCATACGAGGGTCATAAACAGCCGTGTCACCTGACGGATAATTAAATACTACAACATCATTTCTTTGAACTTTGCTGTAACCAGGTAAACGTGTGTATTTTCCTTTTTCTAAAGTAGTATACGTTTGAATACGCAATGGACCAATAAATGGCAACATCACAGTGTTATGAAACAAAGGGTAGGAAAGGGGAGTAACAGGGACTTTTGGACCATAAGCAACCTTGTTTACAAAAAGAAAATCACCTACAAGTAATGTTTTTTCCATTGAACCTGTTGGAATTTGAAAAGGTTCAAAAACATAAGTTCGTATGATACTTGCTGCCACCAAAGCAAATAACACAGAGTCTCCCCATTCTTTAACGCGGGTTTTTGTTCCAGGTTTTTCGCGGGTTACTGCATCAAGAATCATTGTGATTAGGTGTCCAATTACTGGAACACACATAAAGAAAACAATATGATCTCCCCATTTTCTGTTTTCAACTTCTCTCGAATTGGACCAATTTGTTTCATTCCCGAATGCTACTTCTGAATTCGCTACTTTGTAAAACAATAAATAAGGAAAGAAAATTGCCTGTAATGTTTCAGTAAATGAATAATAACCAAATCGTCTTAAATAGCTCACGTTCGCAGTTGCCAACATTACCAAATGAACACCAGGAAAAAGCAACAATAGAGACCAAAATGGTTTTTGACAAGTTAATTTGAAAACTAGATAATAGTTATAACCAGGAATAAGTGCCTCCCAACTTTTTCTACCTGCTTTCGGAAAACTTTTCCACCACATAGCAAGATAAGGATGAACTAAAATCAATAAATAAAAATAGATAAAACTCATAAGTTAAAATTTTAATACGTCAGACATCGTGAAGATGCCGCTTTTTTTGTAAAGAAATTCGGCAGCAATCACAGCTCCTAAAGCAAACCCTTTTCGGTTGTTTGCTACATGCTTGATTGTAATTGAATCAATGTCTGAAATATAGCTAATTTGATGTGTTCCCGGTACATCAGGTTGACGTTTGGCTAAAACTGGTATAGTTCTATTAATATTTTCAGTAACATCCATTAATTGCCAATTATCCAAACCTTCATGAAAACTAATAATATCGTTAGCTAATGTAACAGCTGTACCACTTGGGGCATCAAGTTTTTGGACATGATGTATTTCCTCAAGTTCAATGCGATAATCATCTTTTCCTGACATTAAAGATGCTAGTTTTTTATTCAGTTCAAAAAAAATATTTACTCCAACACTAAAATTACTGGAGTAAAGTAAACTACCATTTTTTATTAAAGCAAGTTCTGTTACTTCTTCTATTTTGTCTTGCCATGCAGTAGTGCCAACCACGATTGGAATGTTCTTTTCAAAACAAAAGTGAATATGCTGAACAGCAAGTTCAGGACGTGTAAATTCTATTGCAACATCAACATCTGAGAAATCAGCATTTTCCAAAGTGTTTTGACTTGAAATTTTAGCGACAATCGTATGGCCGCGAGAAATAGCAAGTTCTTCAATTGCCTTGCCCATTTTTCCGAAACCTATCAGTGCGATTTTCATTGAAACAAAAATAATCTTTTACTTTTAACGAAGGGTCAATTGCATGCGAATTCCTACCGATTTATAATTCATTAACGTTGGTTCGACCTTAAAAGTTAATTTATCACTGACATCAAAATGAAGGAAATGCGCCTCGACACCTGCATCAGCAATTTGAATAAAATAGACAGCTGCAACACCAAGAATCGAAAGATCTCGCCAATTCAAATACTGTTTATACAGAGTCAGGACAGCATCATTATCATATTGCTCCCATTTAGAATTGTTCGTCGCATTATTATTGTTAATCCTGAATGTATATTCTTCCTTTAGCGATTTCTGAGTTAATTGATTAGAAATCAAGAAATAACTAGTTGCTCCTAAAGCGCTATATATCAAAGGAATTTTCCAATAAGCTTTTTTTGGGCCAACAGTACTTTTAATGGAATTGTAAACTTGTCCTGCACCCGGAACACAAGCAGAATAAAGCATTGCTTTTTTAAAAGGATGAGGAATAGAATCTTTTTCAGCTTCTTCTTTTTGACTGAAAACAACAATCTGTAAAGTCAGAATGCCAAAAAGAATAAATGACTTCATCAACGTTTCAATAACTCTATAATACGGTTCAAGTCACTCTCAGAATCAAATTGAATGGATAATTTTCCATTTCCGTTTTTTGTCTTTTGAATAGCAACTTTTGCTGATAAACGTTCACCTAGAAAATCTTTAAATACTTTCTGAGAAGAATTAAGTTCGATTGATTTTGCTGAACTTGAAACAGTTGTTTTTTTAGGAGAACTTTTCAATAGTGATTCAATATCCCTTACAGATAATTGTTCGCTAATAATTTGATTATAACGCTTTAATTGCTCCTCTTCGTTCGAAAGAGATACTAAAGCACGAGCATGACCCATGGAAATTAGACTATCCCTAACTCCGACTTGAATTTCAGCTGGAAGCTTGAGTAATCGTATGTGATTTGCAATGCTAGATCTTGATTTAGCTACTTTTTCACTCAGTTGTTCTTGTGTTAAGTTACACTCTTCTAATAAACGTTCAAATGACAAGGCCACTTCAATTGCGTTTAAGTTTTCCCGCTGAATATTCTCCACGAGAGCCATTTCCAGCATGGTTTGATCATTTGCAATCCGTATATAAGCAGGTACTTCGCTAAGTCCAGACATTTGAGAAGCTCTGAATCGACGCTCACCAGAAATCAATTGATATTTATCACGACCAAGTTTACGCACTGTAAGCGGTTGAATGATGCCATGAATTTTTATTGATTCACACAATTCATCGAGAGCCTCTTTTTCGAAGTGCGTCCTTGGGTTAAATGGATTTGCCTCTATGGCTGAAATTGGAAGCATTGCAATTGAACCAACGGTTGATCCGTTCGCAGAGGTAATATCTGTTTCGCTATTTTGTAAAAGGGCTCCTAATCCTCTTCCAAGCACTGGTTGCTTTTTTGCGTTAGAGCTCATGATCTATTTCAATAATTTTATCACCGTTTCCTATCTTAGTCAGATTGTTTTTCTGTAAGATTTCTCTTGCAAAATTAAGATAATTGATCGAACCTTTCGACGCTGCATCATACATGATGATTGTTTTACCATGACTTGAAGCCTCGCTTAGAGTTGTATTTCTATGAATAACAGTGTCAAAAACGAGTTCCTGAAAATGTGTTTTTACCTCTTCAACAACTGAATTTGCTAATCTTAACCTAGTGTCATACATTGTCAGCAACATGCCTTCAATTTCAAGATCTGGATTAAGTCTTCCTTGTACTATTTTAATCGTATTTAGCAATTTGCTGAGTCCTTCCAATGCGAAAAACTCACATTGAACAGGTATCATAACAGAATCTGCCGCTACAAGAGAATTAACCGTTATCAAACCCAGTGATGGCGAGCAATCTATTAAAATAAAATCATAGTCATCCTTTACCTTTGCCAATGCTTTTTTGAGTAAGTATTCCCGATTCGGCATATTAATCATTTCGAGTTCAGCACCAACCAAATCGATGTGTGAAGGAAGTATGTCAAGATTTGGACTATCTGTTTTTAAAATGACATCTTTGGGATCTACTTCATTTACAAAACAATCATAAATGTTTCGGGTGTTTTTAGGGTCAAATCCTGTTCCTGAAGTTGAATTTGCTTGCGGATCAGCATCAACAATCAATGTTTTATATTCAAG
>CANGLG010000056.1 GCA_947454395.1 Flavobacteriales bacterium | reverse complement strand
ATTTCAAAATTCATTATGCGTTCACCATTTTTTTCGAAAGAACCCAATTTGATGTGAATGTTCTCTAAATGCGTTGGTATGCGTAAAGTTCTTCCCTGTGGCCCATAGAAGCCAGAACTTGTAATCGTAATTCCTCTATTTGTTTTTTCTGAACTCAATCGATTAGTCAATTCCTCATTAGCAGAAACAAAATACGTTTGAATTTTTGCGGGCAATTGCAAATACTCATTTAAAGCCGTATTGAAATTATTTTCTTTTTGAGAAAATACAATGTCATAGAAATGAGACACATTATCAAAACCAAATGCATGGTTTGAAAGAATGTAAGAATGAACTGGGATTTCCGATTGAAGAATTCCGCAAGTTCCAATGCGAACTATTTCTAGCGATTTTTTTATTGGTTTTTCTTGTCTTTTCTCCAAATCGATGTTGACAAGGGCATCTAATTCGTTTACGACAATATCAATGTTGTCGGTACCAATTCCGGTTGATAGTGCTGAAATACGTTTTCCTTTGTAAATTCCAGTATGACAAACAAATTCCCGATGAGAAGATTTATGTTCAATTGTTTCGAAAAACTCACTTATGAGTGAGACCCGATCTTGATCGCCAACTACTATTATTTTATCTGCAACTTGTTCTGGTGAAAGACCAAGGTGGTAAACTTGACCTTTGGAATTTAGAACAAGTTCTGAAGCTGGAAATTCTTTCATTTTACTTGTTAGTCAAACTCCCAAAAACTTTAATTAAAATATCAGATACACGAGCTGCAGGATCCTTACGGATTTTATTTTCCTCTTTTTCAACCATTAGAAACAATCCTTCAATGGCTTTCTGAGTGACAAATGCATCCAAATCTGGATTCAATTTTTGACCTCCGGTTAATGTCATCGCGCTATTATATTTGTTGATAATTGGATTCCAATATTCAGTTAGTTTTACTTTGGATGTTGCTTCTTTAACTTTAGGCGTAAATGCAGCAATTAATTTCGAAGTAGTTTGGTCTTTTAAATATTTTGTTGCAGAACCATCACCTCCATTTAAAATTGCGAAGCCGTCTTGAACGGTCATGTTTTTTATAGCATCAGCAAAAATAGGTAATGCTTCTTTTGTCGCTTCTTCTGCCGCACGATTAAGTGTTGTCTCAAATTTCTCTACTTGTCCATCTAATTTCCATTCCAAAGCCTTATCTTTTACTTTTTGCGCATCTGGTGGAAACGGTAATCGAATAGCACTATTTTTTAGAAACCCGTCAGTGACAGAGGTTAAATTAACTGAGTTTTTAATTCCAACACTTAATGCTTCTTTCAATCCTGATATTACTTCCTCATTTGAAAGTTTTGGTTTGTTGTTTTCGCTTGTTCCGGTATTCGTAGTGACAATTTTTGATGCTTCATTTAAAACTTCACATGAGCTTAATACACTAATGCCTACAAATAAACTTATAATTGTTTTTTTCATTTTACTTTAAAATATTAATAAATCCAGTATGATATTTTCTTCCGTCTGTATCCTTTTCCTTGTAGGAGATTTTCCAGGTATAGGTTCCTTGTGGAACTTTATAACCACCATAAGTCCCATCCCAAGATTCACTAGCATCGTGAGATTCCCAAATTATTTCGCCCCATCTGTTATATATAACAACTTCAAAATTCTCTAAATCTACCCCTGCAATGTAAAAATTCCATTTTTGGTTATGCTCATCACCATCAGGTGTGAAAGTATTAGGAACATATAAAATAATGTCTGGCACTATTTCAATGTTTAGCGTAATGGAATCCGAACATCCTTGAGGAGTAGAAACTGTTAAAGTTATCGGGTAAGTACCTGTTACACCTTGAGGATATTCAATTATCCCAGTTGTTCCTCCATTAGTAATTGAAATTGCTCCCGGACTTGACCAATTCCATTCGGAAATAGTGCCAGTTGAATTATCACTTGTCTGAATCGTAGTTTCAAACCAAGTTGCTGGATTTTTTGAAATAGTAAAGTCAGCTACAGGTAATGGAACTACAACCACAATGTTAGATATTGTAGTGTCGTAAATACAACCATAAATGGATGTGCATGTCATTGTAACATCATAATTCCCTGCATTTGGAAATGTATTCGAGAACCCTTGTGAACCATTTATATTTAAGTTTTGTCCATTTGAAAATGAGTATTCTGTTGATTGTATCTCACCAATGTTTGTGGATGTGTTTGTAAATGTGAAATCTCCAGGAACACATTTTAATATTTCGTCCGGAGTTAAATAGGGATATATTGGTGTAGGAAAAGTTATTGTTAAGCAAGAGTCAACAGATGGAGAACCACATGTTTCTGAAACGGTTACGCAATAAACTGTACCTGAAGTTGACGGGCGAATCGTTATAGAAGCGCTTGTTCCGACAACATTTGAATTTGATTCCCACGAATATATGTATGGAGATGATCCACCAGAAGCCGTAACATTTATTGGAAGACTACTTCCGGGGCAAATTTGAGTATCAGGTGTAATTGAAGTAATTACCAAAGGCAAAGGTTGTCCAATAGTCACGGAAATTGTCTTAATACATCCATTAGCATCAGTTACGGTCACTGTATGTATTCCGGCAACTAGGTCTGTTGCGATATTAGAGGTCGCTGCAGATTGTGTCCATGAATATGTGTAAGGTGTAGTTCCTTGTATAGCTACTATTGTTGCTGAACCATTGGCAAAAGTGTAACAGTTTGCATCTTGTTGATTGGCTATAGCTAATTGTAATCCTGGAATCTCAGTAACAGTTAGATATACCGTATCACTGCAACCACTTGCCGATGAAACGAAACACCAATAATTCCCAGCGATCAAACCAGTAGCAGTTTGAGTAGATTGACCATTACTCCATTCGTAAGTTTCTGAACCGTTTGATGGTGTTACATTTGCTGTTGCAGTACCATTGTTTCCACCAACACATGATACCTGAGTTGTTGTTCCACTGAATGTGGCTGGGGTGTCGCCAACCGTTGTGGTTGCAGATGAAATACATCCGTTACCATCAGTCGTATTTACAGTGTATGTTCCAGCGAGTAGGTTATTAATTGATGATGTAGTTGCACCATTTGGTGTCCAAGTGTATGTGACAGGAGCCGGTGAGCCTGGACCTGGTGTTGCTGTTACACTTCCAATACCCTGTGTACAAATATCATCTATTGCATTAACAGAAACGGAGGGAGTTGCTAAAGTGAGCCATGTTGTATCTGAAATAGCCGTCCCTGCACCGGTACCACACCCGGCCTTCAAAAAATAGCCTGTTGTTCCGGGTGGAACAGGATTAACGTTTAAAACACCTGCGTTGTAAGGGAATGATTGACCTAAAGTGTTACCCCACATAGCACCTGGGGAGAATCTTTTACCCTCATTGCTTGTTGACCATGCAGTGTTATTTCTTCCTGGAACAATTACAGCGACAGTTCCTGTTGAATTATGCAAACCATGAACAGCATTTCCAGTATTCCATGTTGAGCAGATAGATTTGTTCAAAATATGTGTTTCAATAATATTTGTGGATTCAAATATTTTTATTTGACTTGAATAAAGTTGCCCTGTGCAGCTAAACATCGGGACATTATACCAAGAAACTACTAATCTTCTAAATGGTGCTGTTCCGTATAATTGATATTTGACAGTTCCACCAGAACCTGGATTAATATCTTGCCAAGGCCCCATAATAGTGTTTCTCGGGGTTGTATTAATATTGCTGTTTGGGATTATTGTTGTTGACCATGTAGAAGTTTGACCAGTACTAAAGCCCAACCAATTGTTGGAACCTATTATAAACTGTGTATATGTTTGTCCAAAAAAACAAAAACTAAAACCAATATTAATTAGATTTGTTTGACTATCATCAGTTAAAGACACAGCAGTTCCAGAAGTATAAGGATCAGGGTTGTAAGTGATATTTGAAATCGTGTATGCCGAAGTTCCAGTACTATTTCCTCCTCCAATGCTTGAACAGTCATTAATTGTAACAGTTTGACCAGGGCAGACTGTTGCGTCTTGCCCTAAACAAACTGTTACATTTTGTCCAAAAGCAAAATTGCTCAAAAAAACGAGAAAGGAAATACAAATAAACGATAGTTGTTTCATACTTATCAGTGTTATTCTTTGAAGACGTTAATCTTTATTTAAAAGTTGCCATAAAAATAATAATAAAGTAATTCTTATTTAACAATTTGTAAGAATGATCTGTTTCTTTTATCTTGAATAACTTGTTGAAAAATATTAAAGGCTTTAAAACGAAATCTAATTACATTTGCCTCAGTTAACTCAAAACTATATTTTATGTCTAATAAGTATCACGCAGAGATTGAAAGTTTCATGGATCGTGTAAGAGCGAAAAATTCTCATGAACCTGAATTTTTACAAGCTGTACAAGAAGTAGCAGAGACTGTTATTCCTTTTATAGAAGAAAATCCAAAGTATAAAACAGCAAAAATTTTGGATCGTATTGTTGAACCAGAAAGAACTATTATTTTCCGTGTCCCATGGTTAGACGACAATGGAAATATTCAAGTAAATAGAGGTTACCGTGTTGAGTTTAACTCTGCAATAGGACCATACAAAGGTGGTTTGCGTTTCCATCCTTCTGTAAATCTTTCAATTTTGAAGTTTTTAGGATTTGAGCAAATATTTAAAAACTCACTTACAACGCTACCTATGGGTGGTGGAAAAGGTGGTTCTGATTTTGATCCAAAAGGAAAATCAGACAATGAAGTTATGAAGTTTTGTCAATCATTTATGACTGAGCTGTCTCGTCATATCGGTGCAGATACGGATGTTCCAGCAGGTGATATCGGTGTTGGTGGTCGTGAAATTGGTTACATGTTCGGTCAATACAAAAGAATTAGAAATGAATTTACAGGTGTTTTAACTGGAAAAGCTAGAAATTGGGGTGGATCATTGATTCGTCCTGAAGCAACAGGTTATGGAACTGTGTATTTTTCAAAAGAAATGCTTGCTACGAAAGGTGATTCTTTCAATGGAAAAACTGTGGCAGTTTCTGGTTCTGGAAATGTGGCGCAATATGCTTGTGAAAAGGCTACTCAATTGGGAGCGAAAGTCGTTACTCTTTCAGATTCAGAAGGTTATATTTACGATGCGGATGGAATTGATGCAGGTAAATTGGCATTTGTAATGGAATTGAAAAATGTGAAAAGAGGAAGGATTTCTGAATACACAAAACAATATCCAAATGCAAAATTTATAGCAGGTAAAAGACCTTGGGAAGTTAAAGTTGATATCGCTCTTCCTTGTGCTACTCAAAATGAATTGAATGGAGAAGATGCAAAATTGCTTATTTCTAATGGTGTTATTTGTGTGGCAGAAGGTGCAAACATGCCGTCAACACCTGAAGCAATTGCTGAATTCAATAATGCAAAAGTTCTGTTCTCTCCAGGAAAAGCGTCTAATGCTGGTGGTGTAGCAACATCTGGACTCGAAATGTCTCAAAACTCGTTAAGACTTTCATGGTCTTCTGAAGAAGTTGATCAACGTTTACATGGTATTATGGTTTCTATCCATGAAGCATGTGTGAAATACGGTAGAGATGCTGATGGACATGTAGATTACGTGAAAGGCGCTAATGTTGCAGGTTTTGTTAAAGTTGCTGATTCAATGATTGATCAAGGATTAGTTTAATCATATTTCAAACTATAGTTCAAGACCCAAAGAAATTTGGGTCTTTTTTTTAATGTTTTATTTGGTGTTATTAATAATTTTCTAATTTTGTTTAGAATTATTCTAAATAATGAAACAACAAAGTATTTTATCTTTATTACCTGAAATTAATTGTTCAGATTGTTCTTGTCAAAAGAAGAAAAAGTGCTGTAAAAAATACAAAACGAAAGGACATGCTTGTAAAAAATGTCCGAAATTTGATTCATGAAAAGAATTCTTTGTTCATTTTTAATTTCTTTATCTTTTTTTGATTTATTTGGGCAAAATCTGCTTTCTCAACAATCGAAACTATTAATTTCTGCAGAAGTTTCCTATCAAAGAATGGATGCTTTTTTTAATATTTCAGTTCAAAAACGAATTCATTATTTTGAGATTGGTGCTGCTTTAGGAACAGGAATTGAAAAAACATTTTTTCAACAGCGATTTTCTCCGCATCTTGAACTTTATTCCTATTTTAATTTAATTCAAAGAGAAATAGGTCGAAAAAATGGTTTCGTTTTTGGCCCGGGAATATTGTTAGATTACACTTCTTATCGTATTCAAAACACAATAAATTATAAAGATGCTTTTCTAGGATATAATTTATCCGTAGGTCGAAAATTTAAATTCACAAATCAAGCTGGAATTGGATATATGCTTGAATCATTTCAATCCGCTGAAAACAAAATTAAAAACAGCACATTGAATTACTTTGTTAAAATCGGTATGGTATATGCGATTAATTAGTTTTATTCTAATTAGTTTTTTGTTCTTTTCCTGTGATAAAGAAAGTTTCAAAAATATTGATATCATTGGTCACGCAGGGATGGGGCTGTCAATGCAGAATTCAATTTATCACGATAATTCCTTTGAAGCAGTTAACCTAGCTTTGCTTTTTCAGGGTTCAAATGGGGTAGAGGTGGATGTGCAAATGGATAAAAAAGGATGTTTATGGCTTTTTCACAATGATAACTTGGAGGGTGAAACAACAGAAAACGGATGTATTAATGATAAACAAACGGATGAATTAGAACAAGTAAAATATACTTCTTTACACAATGAGAAATTGACAAAACTGCAACAAATACTTTTACTCAAAGATTCTACTCAGAAGTTGTTTCTTGATATTCGTGATATGAATGCTTTTTCAAATTCAATTATTGATATCAATATTTTTAAGTCAGCATTGGCTACTCTTGAAATTGATAACATAAAAAATGTCTTTTTGATTGTTTCGAATCAATCGTGGGCAATTAATTTAGCACAAACTTATTCTGTGTTCTATTGCTCTGATAATTTTGAACTTTCGAAAATGTTTTTATCCCAAAATACAAATATATCAGGGTTGGTTATTCGAAATAAGTACATTTCAAAAAAACAAGTGGCTGAAATAACAAATTTGAACAAAAGAATTTATTTGTTCGATATGCGTTCTCCAAAAGGAAATCGACAAGCCTTGAATAAAAATCCTACGGGAATTATTAGTGATGATATTCGAGCTGCTTTAATTGAAAGAAATTAATTATTAATTCTCTTTTTATTTTAATTCGTTCATTAAAATGAAAAAGAGAGACAGTATCTGAATCGTGCCTGTCTCTCTTTTCTTTCATTAAATATATTTAACAAAAGCCTTAAATCATTTTAAAGTATTTGGAGCAATTAGGTTTTTATGTGTAAAAACTGATCTAGTTCAATGACAATCTAATTATTTCTTGTAGAATGGCAACTTTACAACTTTTGCTTTAACTCCCTTCTCTCTGATTTCAATAAAAATTTCAGAATCCAATGCGCTTAATTCTTTTGTAACGTAACCTAAACCAATACCTATTTTCATACTTGGCGACATGGTTCCAGAGGTGACTTTTCCGATGACATTTCCATTTGAATTTAAAATTGGATAATCGTGACGAGGAATGCCTCGGTCAATCATTTCGAAAGCAACCAATTTTCGGCTGACACCTTCTTCTTTTTGTTTTTTAAGGAATTCGGAATCAACGAAATCTTTCGTGAATTTTGTAATCCAACCCAAGCCTGCTTCAAGTGGAGATGTTGTATCATCGATATCGTTTCCGTAAAGACAGAATCCCATTTCTAGTCGTAAAGTATCTCTTGCTGCTAAACCAATTGGTTTGATACCGAAAGAAGCACCTGCTCTAAATACTTCATTCCAAACATGTTCAATAGCTTCATTTTTTACATATATTTCAAAGCCTCCAGAGCCTGTGTAACCTGTCGCTGAAACCATTACATTGTTAATCCCGGCAAATTCCCCATGTTGAAATGTGTAGTAAACCATTTCTGATAGATTAATATCTGTCAATGATTGCATTGCCTCAGCAGCTTTTGGACCTTGGATTGCTAAAAGGGAATAATTGTCAGAAACATTTTCCATTTCAACACCTAAATCATTTAATGAAGATATCCAATTCCAATCTTTCTCTATATTTGATGCGTTTACAACAATGAAATATTCATTTTCATTCACTCTGTAAATGATTAAGTCATCAACAATTCCTCCTTTACCATTTGGCATGCAAGCGTATTGTGCTTTTCCGTCAAACAGCACAGATGCATCGTTTGAAGAGAATTTTTGAATCAACGATAAAGCATTTGGTCCTTTTAAAATAAACTCACCCATGTGAGAAACATCAAATACACCTACACCATTGCGAACGGTTTCGTGTTCAGCGTTCACGCCTTCGTATTGTACGGGCATATTATATCCAGCAAAAGGAACCATTTTAGCGCCTAATGCAATGTGTTTTTCAGTAAGGGCAGTATTTTTCATGTTTAAAAGTTAGAATTTTATATTAAAAGATAAGAGTAAAAGTGAAGAGTTTAATATTGATTATGAAATCGAATGTGAAATTCAAAACTCTCAACTCAATTAGTTTTTAACTCGTTCTACGTAAACTCCTGTTCTAGTATCAATTTTAATTACTTCTCCATTATCGATAAATAAGGGAACTTTTACCTCTGCTCCAGTAGCAATCGTTGCCGGCTTCATTGAGTTTGTTGCTGTGTCACCTTTTACACCTGGCTCAGTATAGGTAACTTCTGAAATAATATACATCGGAAGGTCTACAACTAATGGCATTTCATCTTCTGCGTTGAATAATATATTCACCGTCATTCCCTCTTGTAAGAATCCTGGTTTATCAACCATTTTCAATGAGATATTAACTTGCTCGAACGTTTCATTATTCATGAAAACGTAGTTGTCTGACTCTTGATATAAGTATTGATATTCTCTGTTTTCAATTCTCACAGGGTCGATTTTGTGACCGGCAGAAAAAGTATTGTCAATAACTTTTCCAGATTCAATTTGACGCATTTTCGTACGAACAAAAGCCGGTCCTTTTCCAGGTTTTACATGCTGGAATTCAATGATTTGAAATAATTTATCGTTGTGACGAATGCACAATCCGTTTCTAATGTCTGCGGTAGTTGCCATAATAATTTATTTAGCGCAAAGATATACTTTTCTTTAATTATCAAAACGTTTACTTCTGAATCGAATCAAAACTTTGCTTTTCAACCTGAATTCGTTCATAACTAAGTGTTTTGACGAGGTTATTCACCTTTAAATTCACTTATTTTTGTTATTCTCATTAATTTAATTTTTAAATGGCTGAAAATCAATATACCGAAGACAACATACGATCGCTCGATTGGAAAGAGCATATTCGCTTGCGTCCAGGAATGTACATTGGGAAATTAGGTGATGGTGCAGCAGCTGATGATGGAGTTTATATTCTTGTAAAAGAAGTTGTTGATAACTGCATCGATGAATTTGTGATGGGGAACGGAAAGAAGGTAGAGATTAAAGTGAAAGATGGAAAAGTTTCTGTTCGTGACTATGGTCGCGGGATTCCGTTAGGTAAAGTAGTGGAAGTTGTCTCTAAAATGAACACCGGAGGTAAATACGATTCAAAAGCATTTAAAAAATCTGTTGGATTGAATGGGGTAGGAACGAAGGCTGTCAATGCGCTTTCTTCTTATTTTATGGTTTACTCTGTGAGAGAAGGAGAACTTAAAAAAGCAGAATTCAACAAAGGAGAATTAGTAAAAGAGTATCAGTTAGAAAAAACGACAGAAGTTAATGGGACTTATGTTGAGTTTATTCCGGATGAGACTATTTTCAAAAAATATGCTTTTAAAACGGCGTATTTAGATAAAATGATGTGGAATTACTGTTATTTGAATCGAGGTTTAACGATTCACTATAATGGTGAAAGATACAACTCCAAAGATGGATTGAAAGACCTCTTGGAGAATAATATGGACGGCGACCCGCTTTATCCGATTATTCATTTAGAGGATGAGGACATTGAAGTGGCATTTACACATGGTCGAACTTATGGTGAAGATTATTATTCGTTTGTAAATGGTCAGCATACAACTCAAGGTGGAACGCATCAAAGTGCTTTCAGGGAGTCTGTTGCTAAAGTAATTCGCGATTTTTACAATAAGAATTATGAGGCTTCTGATATCCGTCAATCAATTGTTGCGGCAATAGCGGTTAAAGTTATCGAGCCTGTTTTTGAATCGCAAACGAAAACGAAATTAGGTTCGCAAGAAATTGAACCGGGAGGTAAGTCTATGCGTGCTTTTATCAATGATTTTCTAAAAGATAAATTAGATAATTATTTGCACCGTCATCCAGATGTGGCTGAAACGATTGAAAAGAAAATTAAGCAGTCCGAACGTGAGCGAAAGGAATTAGCTGGAATTCGAAAAATTGCGCGTGAACGTTCAAAAAAAGCAAACTTGCACAACAAGAAATTGCGTGATTGTCGGGTCCATTTGACTGATTTAAAAGATGATAAGCGTGAAGCAACAACTTTATTTATTACGGAAGGGGATTCAGCAAGTGGTTCAATCACAAAGTCTAGAGATGTCAACACACAAGCTGTTTTTTCGTTGCGAGGAAAACCATTAAATTGTTATGGGCTGACCAAGAAAGTCGTTTACGAAAATGAAGAATTCAATTTAATTCAGGCGGCTTTAGACATTGAGGAAGAAATGGATAATTTGCGTTACAACAAAATTGTAATTGCAACCGATGCCGATGTGGATGGAATGCATATTCGCATGTTGTTGTTGACCTTCTTTTTACAGTTTTTTCCAGATTTGGTAAAACGTAACCATGTTTATGTTTTACAGACCCCACTTTTTAGAGTTCGAAATAAGAAAAAAACGATTTATTGTTATTCCGATGAGGAACGTCGAAATGCAATTGCTGAAATTGGTAAAGCTGCGGAAATAACACGATTTAAAGGTCTTGGTGAAATTTCGCCAGATGAGTTTATTCACTTTATTGGTGAAGACATTCGTTTGGAACCAGTTCTATTAACTAAAGATGCTTCCATAGACTCGATTTTGTCTTATTTTATGGGTAAAAACACACAAGAAAGACAAGATTTCATTATTGATAATTTACGAGTTGAAAAAGATGTCGCAGAAGAATCAAAAGAGGAAACTGCTACTGATGAATTAGATATTGCTTCATAATTATGGCAGAGGACGAAATTGAGGATGTAAACAATTCAAACGAAGACGAGCATAACCCGTTTGAAAATAAGCAGGTGGATGAAAATATCATTCCGGTAAACGGCTTATACGAAAATTGGTTTTTGGATTACGCCAGTTACGTAATTCTAGAACGCGCTGTTCCTTCTTTACAAGATGGGTTAAAACCTGTTCAACGTAGAATTCTTCACTCCATGAAGGAAATGGAGGACGGACGTTACAACAAGGTTGCCAACATCATAGGAAACACCATGAAATATCACCCGCATGGTGATGCTTCAATTGGTGATGCCCTCGTTCAATTAGGACAAAAAGATTTATTGATTGATTGCCAAGGAAACTGGGGAAATACGTTAACAGGAGATGGTGCGGCAGCTGCAAGGTACATCGAGGCCCGGCTTTCAAAATTTGCCTTACATGTTGCATTTAATGCTAAAACGACCAATTGGTTAGCAAGTTACGACGGTCGAAACAAAGAACCGGAGCAACTACCAATGAAATTCCCCATGCTTCTTGCACAGGGAGCCGAAGGAATTGCTGTTGGATTGGCTTGTAAATTCTTACCCCATAATTTCATTGAATTAATTGAACAGTCGATTAACCATTTGCGAGGAAAAAAAGTCGAAATTCTTCCTGATTTTCCAAATGGAGGAATGGCTGATTTTACCGGATACAACGATGGGTTGCGTGGGGGAAGAGTGCGCGTCAGAGCAAAAATCAAAAAGGTTGATAATAAAACACTGATTATTCACGAAATTCCATTCGGAACAACGACAAGTTCCTTGATTGAATCAGTGATTAAAGCGAACGACAAGGGTAAAATAAAAATTAAAAAGATTGAAGATAATACTTCGATGGAAGCCGAAATTATCGTGCATTTGTTTCCCGGTGTTTCTCCAGACAAAACAATCGATGCACTTTATGCTTTCACGGATTGTGAAGTTTCAATTTCTCCTAATTCATCCATAATTGATGGTGAAAAACCACGATTTTTAGGTGTTTCAGAAATTTTAAAAATCAATACGGACAATACAGTTCGCTTGTTGAAATTGGAATTAGAAATCAGATTGGATGAATTGGAACGTCAATGGCATTTTTCTACATTGGAAAAATTGTTTATAAACAATGAAATGTACATCGACTTTAAGCATTATGGCGATCGCGAAGCACTTTACGAATATTTGTACAAGCGTTTTGAGCCATTCAAAAAGCAATTGATTCGAGAAATCACGGATGACGATTTACATAAATTGACGCAAATTCCAATGATTCGAATTACCCGTTTCGACTCCAGCAAAGCGGACGAATTATTGTTGAAAATTGAAGAGGAAATGGAAGTTGTGAAAGGCCACCTCGCAAATTTAATTGAGTATTCAATTGAATATTTTAAAGACCTGAAAAAACGCTTTGGAGCTGGAAAAGAGCGTAAAACAGAAATCAAAGTTTTCGATACAATTAGTGCGACCAAAGTAATTATCGCCAACCGTAAGTTATACGTTGATTACGATGAAGGATTCATTGGTTATGGTTTGAAGAAAAATGAACCGGTCAGTGATTGTTCTGAGATAGATGATATCATTTGTTTCTTTGCATCAGGAAAAATGATGGTTACCAAGGTTTCAGATAAGAAATTTGTTGGAAAAGATATGATTTTTGCCAGTGTTTGGAAAAAAGGAGATACACGAACGATTTATCATTTATTCTATCAAGATGGAATAGGCGGAGCCACGATGATGAAGCGATTTTATGTGAACTCAATCACACGTGATACTGAATACGATTTAACACGAGGAACGAAAGGTTCGAAAATGCTCTATTTTTCTGTTCACCCGAATGGTGAAAGAGAGGTAATCACGGTTCTTTTAAGACCTCGTCCGCATTTGAAACGTTTACGATTTGATGTTGATTTAGGCGAATTGTTAAT
>CANGLG010000055.1 GCA_947454395.1 Flavobacteriales bacterium | reverse complement strand
TGGACTGAACATTGGTTTCGTTAGCATTTTGTTTCTCGTTATTTCCTGAATTCTCAGTTTTATTTTGAGTCACTTCATTGTTTCCTCCATTGGACTGAACATTGGTTTCGTTAGTATTTTGTTTCTCGTTATTTCCTGAAGAATTTTGAGCAATTTCAATAGTTGACTTATATTCATTTAACCTATTTTGAGAAAGTTGAATCTCTTCATTTAATTTTGCTCTTTCATCTTCACTATCAGATAACTCCAATGCCTTTTTTAACTCATCTAAATGTTCATTTTCGCGCTCAATTAACTTCGTATTTCGTTCGATTTGATTTTCTATTTTTTCAAGATTCGCAATGTCATTTTCATAGTTTTCATCCGATGATTTTGTATAAATTTGCTTTATTTCATGTTCTTTCTCTATTATCGAAGTAATGAGCTCAGAAGTTTCAACTTTCGATTTTTTGGAAATTTCAATAGATGATATTTCTTTCTTATCTTCTGCTTTTTTGTCTAATTCAGCAAGTAAGCTTTTATTTTCAGAATAAATACTTTCAGTTGTATTTATCTTTTTTAGTTGAAATTCAGACTCTAATTTCAAATCTGCAATAACATTTAAATTCTTTTTTTTCTGATTAATTTCATCCTGAAGTTTGGCTTGTTCTTTTTTATTTTTCTCAGCCATTAATGCTTTTTCCTTTTCTGAAATATCCTTATTTAAGGATGCTATCTTATTAGAATAATCGTCTATCGTTTTTGAAAGAGTTGATTTTTCGTATTCAACCTTTTTTTGTTTTTCAAGCTGTATTTCTTCCTGGTTTCCAAGATTTAGGTCTAAAAAGGGTTTAAGTCTGTCTTTATTTTCAGTAATAAATTGTTCGGTTGATTTAAATTCGTCGTTTAATACGCTTTCATTAATTTTCTGATTAAGATTTTTTAGTCTAAAATAATTTTCTCTATTAATAATTGGATTTTGTTTAATGGATTCAATTTCTTGTTGTAAAACAAAATTTTGTTTTACAATGGCCAGTTTTTCTTTTTCCTTGATATAAAACTCCTTTTTAAGTGTCGTTTTTAGGATTTCATCCTGGGTACTTTCCAATTCCAGTTTAATTTGAGCTATTTTATTCTCTATTTCCGAAATTATTTGCTCATTTGATTCAATTTTAGAAATCAATTCCTCTTCGTACTTTATGTTTTTTTCTATGTCAAGTTCAATATCCAATAAATCATCGGTAAATTTTTCTAAAAGCTGGACACTGTCTTTTTCAAAATAACCTAATTCGTTAAATACAGATTCATTCTCCTCAGTTTTACTCTCCGTCTGCAGCGTTGCAGCATTAACATCAAGTTTAGCTAATTGTGTAAGTTTTAGAATCTCTAATTCACCTTTATTTTGATCAGTATTAATTACCCGATTAATAAACTCTATTCTTTCACTTGAGTTTACCATTGAATAGATAAGTTCTTGCTCTATTTTTTTTGAATCGGCAATCTTTGGAATTTCGACTATTTCTGAAAATTCTTTACTTGCCCCTGTTACACTAACTTTAAAAATATAGCTTCCTTCCTTGGGAACCCCAATCAAGTAATTTCCATTTATGTCCGAATAAAAAGGCCCAAAACTTTCTTTCGATTCGGAATTCAAAACCGTTATTTGAACATTTTTATTCTGCTCGTCGATTTTATCTGAAAGTTTACCGTCCAAAAAAATCATTTGTATCGGCTTATCGGTTAATTCAATTTGAAAAACCTCTACTTTATTTAATACACCATTTCTATTTGAAGCAAAATATGCATTTTTTGTTCCTTGGTCTGGCACTAAAAATAAATCATCATTTGGTGTTGAAAATGGGAAATTAAGATTTTCCAAATCTGATTCCTGAACTTTATCCAAATCAAATTTCACTTTAAAAATATCATAACCACCAATAGAGTTATGTCCGTTGGATGAAAAATAAAGTATTTGATTGGTCTCGTCATAAAACGGATAATCTTCATCCGCTGCTGAATTCACAATTGCACTCAACCTAATGGGATCACCCCATTCATTTTTTTCATTTTTCTTTTGGATGAAAATGTCTTTCTTAGATGCTAAATCTGAGCTGTAGGATGACAAAAAACGGTACTTCATCCCTCTGACTAATGCATTTATAGGAATAAAATTATTTTTCTCATTAAATTTTGTAAAAACCTCCTTAGCCTGGTAAAAACTGTAACTAATATTTGTAAATGAATACGTATTATAAAAGTCGCTAAAATTTGCATCATATCTTTTTTTTGTTTTAATGCTTCCTGGAACTTTTAAATTCGCTAGCGCATTTTTACAATACCTAATTTCATTATCGACATTTGGAATAGAAGTTTTTTTACCTGCAGTTGCTTTATACTTTTCAAATAATTTTATTGCGTTTTGAAAGTCATATTGATGCTGATAAATTTTAGCGCGATAAAAAAACACCTCGTTTGAAACATCGGGTTGATTTATTATCAAATCATAGTAACGGGTTGCTTTTTTTATATCGTCTGTGAAATAAATGCAAGTTGCATACTTGAAATTAAGTTCTGTGTTTTTTTGATCGAGAGCAATAAGCTGACGATAATCAATTAATGCGGATTTGTAATCTTTGTTTTCGAATTCAAGATCTGCCTTTTTTTTCAAAGCAAGATCCTTTTGCGCCCAAATCGATGATTTTGAAAGCACAGCAAAAAATAAAAAGAGGAATAAAATTTCTTTTTTAAACTTTTGCAATATAATAGAACTCAATATTTATTCAATATCAAATATTACGCCTTTTTCTTCAAAAGGTTCATTTTATTTTCTTCACCTTTCATCAAACGAGAAATATTTTTTCTGTGAGCAATAATCACAAGTGAGGCAAGAACTATTGTGAATATAATCATTATTCTTGCGTCTTCTTTCAAAACGAAATAACTTACGATTGGAAACGCCAACGAAGCGCAAATTGCGCCCAATGAAACAAATCGGGTAAATACAAAGACAACTAGAAATAAAGCTAAACAAATCAGTGCAGCTATCGGATTAATCCCAAGAACAATTCCAAGAGATGTCGCAACACCTTTCCCTCCTCTAAAACTTGCGAAAATTGGAAAAACGTGACCAAAAACAGCACTGAATGAAGAACAAAGTTGCAAGATTAGTTGCTCATCTTTATATCCTGAAAAATATGATGTGAAAAACAAAGGCAACAAAGAGGCTAAAGCTCCTTTTGAGATATCAATTAACAAAACAGACCAACCTGTTTTTTTTCCAAGTACGCGAAAAGTATTCGTTGCGCCCGAATTTTTACTTCCGAATTCACGAATATCAATTCCATGAAACCATTTACCAAACCAATATGCCGTTGGAACGGAGCCAATTAAATAACCCAAAACAACTACAACAAACACTAACATACTTAACTATTTGTAAAGAAAATACCCCCTGAATTTAGAAATTAAATTCAAACCTGCACTGTCATCTAACAAATCAAATTTAAAGTTTTTTGCTTTGCGTTTGTCAGGTTTAATATCTGTTATTGTTTTTTTGAAAGTTTCATCATTTGAGTAAAACCCTAATTCACCGTCTTTCTTATCAATTGTATAATTCATGAAATAACTTTTTTCAGCAGGTGTAGTAAAGTACCAGGAAAAGCCTTGTCCGGAAACTTCGGAGTGCGATTGATTGAAAAACATTTGTAAATCAACCATTTTCAAAACTGGAATTCCGTTAACGCTGACAAGTCCAACCTGTTTTTGTTTGCTAATAATACCCTTTTCTATTTTTTTACCACCACCTTTAGATGAACCAAAGGATTCAAATTGTAAACCTGATAAAACAAATGTATTCGATAAACCTTCTGGCATTTTTCTTAATTTATCTTCATCAAATTCTCTAAAGACATCTTCTGCTTTATCGGTACCTATCCACTTTGCAAAGTTATATCTCAAACCATAAACTGGTTTTTTAATATCTAGTGGCTCAAATTCCTCTACCATTTTCAGTTTATTACCGAGACTTTCAGTAACTTCTTTCGCTACAGGCATTGAAACTTTTGCATTCATTACCATACTCGTTTTGAGATCCTCTGGATTGAATTCAATTTTCCCGTATCCCTCGAATTTAACTTCACCAAGATTTAATCCCAAATCGATGTCTCCATTTCCCGTAAGAAAACAAGTTCCAAGATGCAATGTCAACATATTAGATAAAGAATCCTTTTTATTAAGCCTGGCTTTTGAAGCGATCTGAAATTCATTGGCTTTTTCATTAAACTGAATATGTCCAAAGCTTTTAAATAATGTAGGATCTCCTCCACCTTCAACTTTCGATAGAAAAGTAGGATAAATCCTTAAACTATCCATTTTAGGCGTATCACGCCACAAGAAGCCCACTGCCAATTTTTCATTTTTTGCATTGACAGGTTGTTCAGAAATTGGTATTTGAATGTTCTTAGCAAGAACAGTATCAGCAAATTTCATCCATGATTTCTCATACTTACAAGGATGATTAAGTCGGGTGGAACCATCCAAATAAAGTCCTTGATTTGATGAAATAACTGTAAGATTTCCAAAATAATCAAACTCTTTACTGAGTCTAAATTTGTCTTTTTCTAATATATCTCCAATTGCAACAGTTACTTTATTACTTCTATCACTTTTAATTGATTTCATTGGAATAAGTGTGATGACACTGTCTCTGTCACTGTATATGTATTTACATGTTCCTTCAAATTCTTTTCTAGATTTAATTTGAATAAAAGCATCTTTAAAAGTATGAAACTTGGTTACATAGCTAGCAATGATTTTTGCATTTTTCAAAGGATCTAATACTGCATTTTTTCTAATAGTAATTTTCATACTATCAGGGAAAATACGCGCATCTCCCACCTGAACAAAATCAACTTTACCACAAAAAATTGCCTGTTGTTTTAAATCGTATTTAGCGCTTAAAGATTTAAATTGCAAAGTATCCTGATTTGCATTCATTGAGAAAAAATTGTTTTTCACTAGGTCGGCACTTGTTTCAAAACTAGTTTCACCCTTTTTATCTTTTTCGAAATCGATTGACTCACCATCCATAAACCAAGTGAAGCGGTCCATCTGACAATAAAACTCATTTGGTGGGAATTTAATTCTTTTAGATCCACTAGCATTAAAATCACCTTTGCGTAATTTAAATGAAACAAAGGCTTTGAGACTGTCCGATTGAATTGCCAAAGGATTTTCACCATGTTGGCTAAAACGATTTCTTAAAAAGAAAGAACATAAATCTGATGTAAATTCAAGGTCAGAAAAATTATATTGTTTTGATTTCAATGTTGCATCTTTCAAGTCTAAATTTCCACTACCGATTACACCCGTTTTTCTTATTCGAACTTCACCAATTAAATAACCTTCTTCGTTATACATTTCCAAGGGTGTCTCACGATATGAGCTAACTTTCATTAAATCATTTTTTGGCTGATAACAGATATATGCCTGTTCTGACTTTATGCTTGGGTATTTTATTCCTTCTGAAATCTGTTTGTTTACAAATTTTGCTATTCCAATAGTTGAATCAGGTAAAAAAGTTAATTTGTTTGATATTGAATTGGAATAAATAAAATCGATACTTCCCGATCCTTGCAACCCATTTCCTGATAACAAGATTTTATTATCATATTTCGATTCTGTTCCATAAAAAGGATATCCACCTTCTGGAGCTTTCGTGATGAAACCAAAAGAATAATCATTCATTATTTTTAAATTTTCCGTCATATCAGGAAAGATTCCAGCGGAAATTAATTTCCCTGAAAGTTCAAAGTTTTTTTCGCTAAAATTGTCAAGACTATCGATTTCAAATGGTTCCAATTGATAGTAAAATCTTAAACTGTCATAAGCGCCACTTACAATATCAGGCGAATTATAAAACACCTTTGTTTCAGATGCCGATTTCAACAAAGGAAACTGACCATTTTTACTACTCTTTCCTGACCTATTATTTTTATAATCAATCTGAATTTCACCTGTAAGATTACTTATCGAACTTATCATGGGTATAGTTTCTCCAGCTGAAGCATCTTCTGGATTTAAAGGATTGACTCTTAAAAACGCATAGTCTGATGACAAAATTTGTACTTTAAATTCTTCATAATCAAACTTTGAAAGCGGTGTATGAACTTCAAACTTTCCAGAAACAAGCCATCCGGTAAAACGCATATCTCTATTTTTTTCCATAATAATGAAAGAAGAATCGAGAAATATTTCTGTTTTTTGAGCTTGAGAAAGCAAAACGGATTCAACCTCATTTAAACGCATTGTATTATTATTTATATCAATTACCGCATATACAAATTGTCTGTTTCTTCTACTATTTAAAATAGTGAAATACTCATTATTATTTTGATCATCAGGATTTCCATTTGATTCTATTTTAACAGGTCGGAAATCTGTCAAAATACTGATGTTATCGTAATCACTTTCTCCTGCATTCGCTTCAACAAAGTGTATTAATTTATCTTCCACTTGAACCATTTTGGTGGAGCTATTGAACAGAACAAAACCATCAGTCACAAGGTCCACAATTAGTATCTCTGCATTTGTTGTTGATTGACCTAAAGCTGTTGCAATATCAGACAGTTTAAGAAGTTTCTTACCACTCTCTTTCACTTTTTTAGCAATAAGATTCAAGGGATTCGTACTCCCAATTCCTTTATACTTTTGAAATAAATTTTTATTATAATAATCAACCGATTCAAACTTGGCTAGTCGTTGTTCAACTGCTGTTCCCACTTCATATGTGAAGTAAGGATTGGGAGTATTAATTCGCCACATCAAAACCGGAACATAATCATACAACTTAAAATAAGAATCATAGAAAGGTATCTTTTGATTTCCTTTTTGAGCGGCAGTAATTATAAGTTCTTTCTTTTTTTGATCAACAAAAACAAATGATTCTGATATTGTTAAAGAATCACCATTTGGATAAATCATTTTACTTTTTGCTTCTCTTGAAATAATTTTTTCGGGGTCCATTTGGAACTTAACTGCGGAAATCTCAAATAGGTTTTTATTGTTGTATTTTAAAAGAATTTTAGCAGGATTTTCAATTGTTCCCTGACCAATAAATTCATCACCAAGGAGCGTGAATCCTCCATCATAATCCATATTTTCTCTTAATTGAGGGATTTTAAGACGTTTTTCAAATGAATTAAATTGTGGTGAGCTTTCTCCTTCTGATAATTCAAGAATTGACTTATCATGTAACTTTCCTAAAATTGGGGTAGCAAAATAAGGTGTTGTCAACTCTACTGTATCCACTTTCAATTGAGCCGTATTCATTTCAAATTTATACCCCCTCAACTTTGCAAAAGTCTTTGTTTTGTCAAATTTGACTTTTTCCCAAGTCAATGTTCCCGTGGAACCTTCCCATTTGTTTTTAAATACATCAAAAATTCCTTTTGTATTATATACAATTACACTATCAATTGATTTATTCTGAGAGAAAACCCTACAGTATAGACTTCCACTACTACATTGAATTGTTAATTTTTTATCAATGTTCCATTCAACATTTCCCTTTTCATAGGACCAAATAAAATTCCCTTGATTACTTAAAGCGTTTAACTTAAATAGATTTTTTGAAAACTCTAAAAAATAAGTTAACTGTTCCTCTTTATCTAAATATGTATTTGTAATCGACTGCCAATCGGTATTGAATTTTGTAGGAAAGCTATTTTCAGCTTGATATATCCAACATTGCATATATTGAAAAAGCTGAGGGTAAAGAGGTATTTTTTTTGCAGACATTGCATTGCAACCTTCTACCATTTTTGAAAAATGAGCATCGGTTATGCGACTCGACTTCAATAATTTAGGTAAATCCTTTTTTGCAAACTCTTGTGCATTTGGATCCTCTAATATTTTCTGCCATTCTTTAGCAAATTTCTCACGCTCATTAGAAAATTGCTGTGCATTGAATTGATTAAACGAAAATACAATTCCATAATAAGTGAATAACAGTAATAATTTTATTTTCATTGATTAGTATTTTTTAAATTCCAACATTGCCCATCCTTCTTTCTCCTTTAGATGAAAAAAAGAAAGAGTATTTGACTCAGCATATTCAATCAACTCTTCTGAATCTGTCTTAAAAAATCCACTTAAAAGTAAAATTCCATTAGGATTTAATAATCTCGAATAATCCGAAATGTGTCCTTTTAATACATTTTTGTTGATGTTTGCTAATATAATATCAAAAGGTCCCTTCACTTCATCTATGTCTCCAAGTGAACTAATTATATTAAAACAATTGTTTTTCAAGGCATTATCCGCACAATTTTCAACCGACCAAGGTTCAATATCAAATGCTGATATTTCATTTGCACCCAATTTTTCAGCTAATATGGCAAGTACCCCTGTTCCAGAACCCATATCAAGAACTTTTTTATTCTTAAAGTCGATTTCAAACATTTCCTTACACATCAAGAATGTTGTATGATGATGACCCGTTCCAAACGACATTTTAGGCTCAATAAAAATGGTCTGACCTAAAAAAGCTTTCTTTTCATGAAATGGTGCCAATATCTGCAATTGTTCATCAACAAAAACAGGTTCAAATTGCGATTCCCATAGGGCATTCCAATTTTGTTGCTGAATCGAATTTATTTTGAAATTTATAGAAAGATTCTCTTGTTGATTTATTTTTTCAAGTAATTCAAATAAAGAATTTTGATTGAAAAAAGGTTTTTGAATGTATGCCAAAAGACTAGGCTCATTTTCTTGAAAACTCTCAAAATCCATTTCTGAAAGATAAGCTACCAGCACTTCATTCCAGGGGTTGAACGGCGCAAGATTAAATTCTACTTCAATGTAATCCATAAAGAGCATTTGTTATTTCCTTGAATGAACTTGCTTTCAAAGAAGCGCCTCCAATTAATCCTCCATCTACATTGGGACAAGAAAATAATTCCAAAGCGTTTTTTTCGTTACAACTACCACCATAAAGAATTGAAATCGAATCTGCCACTTCAACGTTGTAAACATGAGAAATACTATTTCTGATTTCCAAATGCATTTCTTCTGCTTGCTCAGCAGTGGCTGTCAATCCAGTACCAATTGCCCAAATAGGTTCATAGGCAATGGAAACATTTTTTAATTGCAAAACATCCAAATGAAACAAAGATTCTTTTAGTTGTTCAATTACATATTCAACATGATTTTGACTTTTTCTAATTTCGAGTGGTTCTCCACAACAAAAGATTATATCAAAATCTTTTTCAATTGCCGCATCCACTTTCAACTTTAGAACTTCATTGTTTTCATTGAATATCTGTCTCCGCTCGGAATGACCTATCAATACAGAATTAGCTCCGCAACTTGCAATTTGATCTAAGGATATTTCACCTGTGAAAGCTCCGAATTTTTCGAAGTGAAAATTTTGCGCTCCTATTTTGGGACCATCAATAGAACTCAACTCGCTTAAATAAAGCGATGGACTGAAAATAAAGATTTCCTTTGAATCTGAAAAAGTGGCAATTTCTTTGTATAAATGAAACGCTTCATCTCGAAGTAAATTCATTTTCCAATTTGCTGCAAGTATTTTTTTTCGCATTCACTAAGGTAATGCTTTTTTACAGCACTAAAATTCTTTCTTTAGAATTTTTTTCAACTCTTCTTTATTGAATTTATCTTTATCAATTCCGCTGTAAAACTTCTGAACATTTCCATTCCAAAGGTAAACAACACCTGGCGTTTCATGACCATTTCCAATAGATTGCCAAAATTCAATTATGTCCATTACATAATGAGGGTATTCAGATCCTGCGAACTTGAAAAATGCTGGAATTTCTTCGGGCCCTTCATCCATAAAAATGATGTTTATTTCTGGGAAATTCGGATCATTCTTTTTCATTTCTGTTAATTCTTTTGCAGTTGCCATGCAATGCTCACATGTTGGAGCGAAAAAACATAAGACTTTTTTTCCTTCATCAATTTTCGGAAAAATCTTTGCAAAACCAGATTTTTTCTTCTTAGGTCCTAAGGCGGGTATAACTTTAGAGGTTGTATCTTTCAATGGTTTTAGTTGCGTTGTTTTTTTATCATCAACTGTGTCTTTTGAAACAACCGAAACATTTGAAGGCTCCTGAATAGATGGGATTTCTTTCGGTTTTTGACTTTTACCTTTTATCGGAATTAATAAAAACATACCAAAAATACAAGCCAATACAAAACCAAAAACAAAAGTAAAATTCGATTTAGAACCAAGTTGATTTGAAAACTTCCAATTCATTAAAAAAAGAAGACCGATAGCTAAAATATTCTTAATCAGTGCTTGCAAAGGAGTCATTGGTAACAAGCTACCAAAACAACCACAATTCCCTTGATTCCCACCAGATAATATTTCAATAGATAAATGAACACAGAAAAAAGCTAACATTAAAATAGTTGCAGGTATCACTACTTTTTTAAGGTTAAAAGGAAACAAAATCAAAAAACCTAGACTAAATTCCACACCTATTAAAAACCGGGAAAGAAATGCGGAAAGTTCTCGACCAAAACCCAGGGGGTACAATTGAGTAAATTCAAATTTTGAAATACTGAAAAACATGGACGGATCTGGATAAATTTTTGCAAAAGCAGAAACTAAAAAAAGAGCTGAAATCAATATTCGAATAGCCCATGAACCATAATTCTTCGAATCGTTTCCTGTATTTTCTCTCGAATCAACCAAATTTATTTTTTCCATAAAATCTATTTTTTTTGAAATTAAAAAGAATCAGAAACTAAAATTTCAATTTAACAAAGCATTAACACTCTTGTTTCAAATGAATCAAAGCAAAAACTGAATAGTTCAACATGTCAAAATAATTACCTTCAACACCTTCACTTACTAGAGTCTTTCCTTGGTTATCCTCTATTTGTTTGATTCGTAAAACTTTAGTTAAAATCAAGTCCGTAAGCGAACTTACACGCATGTCACGCCAAGCCTCTCCATAATCATGATTTTTCTTTTTCATTAATTCAAATGCCTCTTGTTCAATTTCTTTATAAAAATCCAAAGCTTTTTCAATAGCGAGTTGATCATTTAAAGAGGCTGGATTTCTAAGTTGTACAACTGCCATAATACAATAATTCACTATTGCCATGAAAGCATCTTCAAACGACTCCCCCACTTTATTTTCTCGAGTTTCCTGAATAGTTCGAATTCGTTGAGCCTTTATAAATATCTGGTCAGTTAAGGAACTTGGTCTGAAGATTCGCCAAGAGGTTCCGTAATCAAAAGACTTTTTTTGAAAAATCTCTCGGCAACTATTCATTACATTTGTGTATTCAAATACTGTTTTATCCATAATTTCAATTATGACAAAAGTAAATTATTTCAATCAAATGAATTCGATTCTAATTAAAGGAAATTTGTTTGATTTAAGTAAACCCAAAATAATGGGGATTTTAAATGCAACTCCTGACTCATTTTATTCAAACAGCCGAATAAATAATTTAAATGAAATCATGAATAAAGCCGAAAAAATGATTTCAGAAGGAGCTGATATATTAGATTTAGGAGGCATTTCAACTAAACCAAATGCTTCATTAGTCAATCCGGAAGAAGAAATAAGAAGAATTTTAGAGCCTGTAAAACTTTTAAGACGTTCATTCCCGAATACAATTATTTCACTTGACACCTTTAATTCTTCAACCGCAGAAGCAGGTTTAATCGAAGGTGTTGACATTATAAATGATATTTCAGGTTGCGTGATTGACCCAAATCTTGCAGAAATTGTTACGAAATATAACGCTCCATATATTTTGACTCACAGTAACGGAACACCTAATAATTCTTCACAAAAAATTTTATCCGGAAAAATAATGACGGAAATTATCAGATATTTTTCAGAAAAAATAAGTTTTTTAAATCAAAAAGGGATTAATAATATCATCATAGATCCTGGGTTTGGGTTTGGTAAAACTATTCAACAATGTTTCGAAATAATCGAGAATTTTGAAATGTTAAAAATACTTGAAAAGCCAATTTTAATAGGTGCTTCAAGAAAGTCGATGATCTATAAAACACTTAATTCTACTCCAGAAAATTCATTAAATGGAACAACCGCAATTCATAGTTTTTTAATTCAAAAAGGAGCATCCATTTTTCGAGTACATGATGTAGAACAGATGCATGAAATAAGACTTTTGAATGAATCTCCTGGACTTTTTTTTAAAAATTGATTTTTTTTTAACTATTTTCGTACAAATTTTTGTAATCATATTTTTATGAGGAACTTTTTTTTCCTAACGTTGCTGTTCTTCACAGGTGTATCTTGGTCTCAGGCACCAACAGCAAATTTCACAGTTTCTGATAATTCACTTTGTGCTGGTGAATGTATTGAAGTAACTAATAATTCATCTGATAATTCATTGTCTTACAATTGGACATTTACAGGTGGAACTCCTTCATCCTATTCCGGAGAGAATCCAGGTCCAATTTGTTTTAATGTTGCCGGAACTTATACCATCAGCCTAACAGCAACAAATACTTTTGGTTCAAACACAGCAACTCAAAACATTTACATAGGTCAAATTCCTGTCATTCAAGCCACTCTTGCAGATACATTAAGAGATACATTGGCAACAGGCCCGAATGATGATATTATTTTTTGGAAAGCAATTGGAGATACGTCTATTTGCATGTTTGATCAGGCATACATGTGGGTATCAGGATATCCACTCGGGGGTTCTTTGAACGTTTATCCAAGTGGTATAGTTGCGGACTCAATTCCTTATTATGATTTTATTAGTGCCGCTTTAAATACTGTTCCAGATCCAAACGCAACTCCGGATTCATTAAATGGCAACATTTTAACTGTCACTCCATTTTATTCTACATGGTATGTGTTTGACTACAATGTGAACGGTTGTAAAACCCGAGATAGCCTTTTTGTGGAAGTTCCGTGTTTTAATGATTCGGTACAAGTTACCTTACCTAATTCATTTTCTCCAAATGGAGATGGTGAAAATGACTATTTTAGAATTTTAACCAATGTTGATGAAGATAACAACTTTGGAAATGGTTTTTATGAAGGAGGAGCAGTTGTTGAAGTAGATTTAAGGGTTTTTGACCGCTATGGACACATGGTTTTTAGAACTACAAACCCTCATGAAGGATGGGAC
>CANGLG010000054.1 GCA_947454395.1 Flavobacteriales bacterium | reverse complement strand
GGAAAGGTGTGGATTCGTATTTTCCCAGACAAACCGGTAACCTCTAAACCGGCAGAAGTAAGGATGGGTAAAGGTAAAGGTGCTCCAAGTCACTGGGTAGCTGTTATTAAACCAGGACGCATAATGTTCGAAGCGGATGGTGTGCCGTACGAAATTGCTAAAGAAGCGATGCGTTTAGCAGCTCAAAAATTACCAGTGAAGTGTAAATTCGTTGTTCGCAACGATTATGTAATCCCTAGTTAATAGTTGATCATGAAAAAGCAAGACATCACTAAATTATCGAATGAAGATTTGAAAAAAGAAATTTCAAATCTTAAAAGCCAGTTGGTCAATTTAAAGCTTACTCACAAAATGGCTCCAATTGAAAATCCATTGAGAATCACAGGTATGCGTAAGTCAATAGCTAGGCTGAATACAGAATTAACAAAACGTTCAAATCAAGCATAACGCTTGTTAAAAAGCTTAGAATGGAAAAACGTAATTTAAGAAAAGAGAGAATCGGTGTAGTAACCAGCAACAAAATGGATAAATCCGTTGTTGTTGCGGTAGAAAGAAAGGTGAAGCACCCTAAGTATGGTAAATTCGTTAAGAAGACCACAAAATTTGTTGCTCATGATGAAAAAAATGATTGTAACATTGGAGACACTGTGAAAATCATGGAAACACGTCCTTTGAGCAAAACAAAAAATTGGAGATTAGTAGAAATTGTCGAAAGAGCTAAATAATACCGAGAAATGATACAAACAGAATCCAGACTATCAGTCGCAGACAATTCAGGTGCAAAAGAAGTTTTGTGCATACGGGTATTAGGCGGAACAAGAAGACGTTATGCCTCCGTTGGTGACAAAATTGTTGTTGCCGTGAAAAGTGCAATGCCTAATGGAGCCGTGAAAAAAGGTTCAGTTGCTAAAGCAGTTGTTGTTAGAACGAAAAAAGAAGTTCGTCGTCCAGACGGTTCTTACATTCGTTTTGATGATAATGCTTGTGTGATTTTGAATCAAGGTGGTGAAATGAGAGGCACACGTATTTTTGGTCCAGTAGCCAGAGAACTTCGTGAAAATAACTACATGAAAATTGTTTCATTAGCACCAGAGGTGTTATAAATATTCAAAGATGCAAAAGAAGTTACACGTTAAAATTGGTGATTCCGTTATAGTTATTAGCGGAGAATCCAAAGGTCAAAAGGGAACAATTCTTTCCATTGACCGTAACAAGATGCGCGCAACCGTTTCAGGTGTTAACATGGTGAAACGTCATAACAAACCAAGCGCTTCAAATCCCCAAGGTGGAATTGAAGAGAAAGAAGGTTCAATTCATATATCGAATCTTATGCTTGAAGTAAATGGTACAGCTACGCGCACAGGAAGAAAACCTAATGAAAAAGGTAAATTAGTTCGTTTTTCTAAGAAATCAGGGGAGGTGATTAAATAATGAGTTACAGGCCAAGATTAAAAGAACAGTACAACGCAGAAATTATTAATTCGTTGACTGAAAAATTTGGGTACAAATCTCTAATGAGAGTACCGAAATTACAAAAGATAGTATTAAGCCAAGGTATGGGTGATGCTGTTGCTGATAAGAAATTAATAGATAGCGCAGCTGCCGATCTATCTAGAATTGCAGGTCAAAAAGCAATTACTACTGTTTCTAAAAAAGACATCTCTAATTTTAAATTAAGAAAAGGGATGCCGATTGGTACAAAAGTTACCTTGAGAGGTGATCGTATGTATGATTTTTTAGACAGATTAATTTCAGTAGCTTTGCCAAGAACACGCGATTTTCGTGGGATCAGTCCAAAAGGGTTTGATGGTAGAGGAAACTTCAATCTAGGAGTTAAAGAACATATCATTTTTCCTGAGATTGATATTGATAAGGTTAACAAAATTTTAGGAATGGATATTACCTTTGTTACAACTGCTGAAAACGACGAGGAAGCCAAAGCTTTGTTAGATGCATTTGGTTTTCCATTTACAAAAAAATAAAAGAGAATGGCAAAAGAATCAATGAAAGCGCGTGAGCGCAAAAGAGAAAGGTTAGTTGCTAGATACGCAAACAAGCGTGCTGAGCTAACAAAAATATTAAAGTCTACCGATAGTTCAGATGAAATACAATCAGCTAAGTGGGATGCGATGATGAATCTGCAAAAACTACCAGCGAACTCATCTAAGATTAGAGTTCACAATAGATGTGGTTTAACAGGTCGTCCTCGTGGTTACATGAGACAATTTGGTATTTCTAGGGTGACCTTTAGAGAAATGGCTTTAGCTGGTAAAATACCAGGTGTTAGAAAAGGAAGTTGGTAATTATATTGAAAGAAAAGAAAAATGAATACAGATCCAATAGCAGATTACTTAACCCGAATTAGAAACGCCAGCTCTGCAGGTCTTAAAATGGTCGAGATTCCGGGTTCGAATATTAAAAAAGCAATAACACAAATTTTGTTTGATCAGGGTTATATCTTAAATTACAAATTTGAGGATGACAATAAACAAGGTTTAATTAAAATTGCATTGAAATACAATCAATCTACAAGAGTTCCAGCTATCACTAAATTACAAAGAGCTTCGCGCCCTGGATTAAGAAAGTATAGTGGTTCCGAAGAAATGCCTCGAGTTCTTAATGGACTTGGAGTTGCAATAGTATCAACTTCAAAAGGAGTTATTACTGACAAGGAAGCTAGAAAGCTAAATGTTGGTGGTGAGGTCCTTTGTTATGTTTATTAAAAATTTTTGAGAAATGTCAAGAATAGGTAAAGCACCAATTACAATTCCAGCAGGTGTTGAAATTACAACAGTTGGTAATTTGGTTAAAGTTAAAGGAAAAAAAGGGGAACTTCATCAGGAAATGGATGAGTCCGTATCCATGAGCATTGATGATAATGTAATTACATTTTCAAGAAAAACAGATGCACCGAGTGACAGATCAAAACATGGTTTGTATAGAGCTCTAGTTCAAAATATGATCACAGGTGTTTCTGAAGGGTTCAAAAAAGAAATGGAAATTATAGGTGTTGGTTACAGGGCCAATGCAAATGGTCAACAACTAGAACTGGCCCTTGGTTTCTCTCATGCAATTATTTTAGAAATTCCTTCCGAGGTAAAAGTTGCAGCAAATACAGAGAAAGGTAAGGCTCCTGTAGTTGTTTTAGAATCTCATGATAAACAATTGTTAGGTCAAGTAGCTGCGAAAATCAGATCGTTAAGAAAACCTGAACCATACAAAGGAAAAGGAATTAGATTTGTAGGTGAAGAAATCAGAAGAAAAGCAGGAAAATCTGCAGGTAAAAAATAGATATTAAATAATTATGGCACTAAATAAAGTTTTAAGAAGAGCTAAAATTAAGCGTAGAATTCGTAAAAAAGTTACTGGAACAACTGCAATTCCAAGATTATCAGTATTCAGAAGTAACAAACAAATTTACGCTCAGTTGATTGATGATGTAAGTGGTAAAACAATTGTTTCTGCCGGTTCATTGAAAATTGATGAAGCTCAAAAAGTAAATAAAGTTACCCAAGCGTCAATTGTTGGAAAAAAAATAGCTGAAAAAGCAATTTCTGCTGGTGTTGAATCAGTGGTGTTTGACAGAAATGGTTATTTATATCATGGTAGAATTAAATCATTAGCTGACTCCGCAAGAGAAGGTGGACTTAAATTTTAAAAAATGGCAGCTCAAATAGTTAACAGAGTAAAATCAGCAGACATCGAGTTAAAGGATAAACTTGTTGCAGTAAATCGTGTTACCAAAGTTACAAAAGGTGGTAGAACTTTTAGTTTTTCAGCAATTGTTGTTGTTGGTGATGAAAATGGCGTAGTTGGTCATGGTTTAGGAAAAGCTAAAGAAGTAACAGAAGCTATTACTAAAGGAATCGATGATGCTAAAAAGAATCTAATTAAAGTTCCTATTTTAAAAGGTACTGTTCCTCATTCGCAAAAAGGTAAATTTGGTGGCGCAGAAGTGTTATTAAAACCTGCGACTGAAGGTACAGGGGTTATCGCTGGTGGTGCGATGCGTGCCGTTTTGGAAAGCGTTGGAGTTCATAACGTTTTAGCAAAGTCACAAGGCTCATCTAATCCTCACAATGTTGTTAAAGCTACAATGGATGCTTTATCAAAAATGAGAGATGCAGTTGCTGTTGCTCGTCAACGCGGAATTGCTCTTGACAAAGTGTTTAATGGTTAATTCAAAAAATAATGAGTACAATAAAAATTAAACAAGTCAAAAGTGCTATTAAACGTCCTGCTGATCAAAAAGCAACAATTAAAGCGCTAGGTTTTAGGAAATTAAACCAGACTATTGAAAAAGAAGCCACTCCTCAAATATTAGGAATGGTAAAAAAAGTACAACATCTTATTCATATTGTTGAGTAATTTAAAAAAATACTAAAATGAATTTAAATAATCTTACTCCTGCTCCAGGATCGGTAAAAAGAGAAAAAAGAATTGCACGTGGACAAGGTTCTGGTCATGGTGGAACTTCTACTCGTGGACACAAAGGAGCAAAATCCCGTTCAGGTTATAAAACTAAAATTGGATTCGAAGGTGGTCAAATGCCGCTTCAAAGACGTGTTCCTAAATTTGGTTTTAAAAATATTAACCGTGTTTCTTACAAGGCAATTAATTTGGATTTAATTGAAAATCTTGCATCCAAAGGAATAACGGAAATTAATCCTGAAGTTCTGAAGGACAACGGTTTACTTTCAAACAATGAGCTTGTTAAAGTTCTTGGAAGAGGGGAACTAAAATCAAAAGTGAATATAAGTGCTCATGGATTTTCTGCAGCTGCATCAAGTGCTGTTGAATCTTTAGGTGGCACTTGTTCAAAAATCTAATTATCTTTGCAAACTTTTAGATGAAACGATTCATACAAAACATACAGAACATTTGGAAAGTTGAAGAGCTTAGAAAAAGAATTACTTTAACTTTAGGATTGATATTGATCTATCGAATTGGTTCATTTATTATCATTCCTGGTGTTGATTATTATGCACTTTCTTCTAAACAATCAGGTCAAAATACTTTAGAGACAATTCTTTCGCTCTTTTCTGGAGGAGGATTTTCTAATGCTTCAATAATGGCTCTAGGAATTATGCCTTACATTAGTGCGTCTATTATCATGCAGTTATTAGGTATGGCCGTTCCAGCTGTACAGAAAATGCAAAACGAAGGAGAATCAGGAAGAAAACAAATCAATAATTACACTAGAATTCTTACGATTGTCATATGCGCACTTCAAGCTCCTAGTTATCTATCTCTTTATGTAGAACAAAAAGGTGCTATGCCTCCAGATGCAAGTACATTTTGGTGGATTCAAACTATTCTATTATTGATTTCTGGATCTATGTTCGCTGTGTGGTTGGGAGAGAGAATAACTGAAAAAGGAATAGGAAATGGTATTTCCTTACTAATTACAGTGGGTATTCTTTCAAGACTTCCGGGAGCATTTTTTGCTGAATTCGGAAAATCCATTGAGGCAGGGAACTTAATAAAATTAGTTCTAGAAGTAATTGGTTTCATGGTTGTTGTACTTGCAACAATATTGATTGTTCAAGGTGTACGAAGAATACCACTGAACACTGCGAAGAAAATCGTAGGTAATAGAGGTGTAGATACATCAGCTGCACGTAGCTATTTACCTATCAAAGTTAATGCGAGTGGTGTAATGCCAATTATCTTCGCTCGGGCAATAATGACTATACCTGTAATGATATATTCAAGTGCAACCGATTCTTCTAATGTTGGCCTTATACAAAGAACTTTAGGGAATGTATATGGTGTGAGTTACAATGTTCTGCTTTGTGTATTAATAATTGTTTTCACATACTTTTACACTGCAATTATGATCAATCCTAAAAAAATTGCAGATGACTTGAAAAGAAGTGGTGGATTTGTTCCTGGTGTAAGACCAGGAGAAGAAACATCAGAATATATTGATAATGTTGTTTCTAAAATCACTTTCCCTGGCTCCCTTTTTCTTGCTGCAATTGCAATTTTACCTGCGATTGCCAAACTGGTCGGAATTAATGATGGTTTTGCAATGTTTTTCGGAGGTACTTCAATTTTAATTATGGTTGGGGTTGTATTAGATACATTGCAACAAATAGAAACCTATCAGCTCAATAAGCATATGGATGGCTTAATGGAAGGTACACGAGTAAGAGGAAGAAGACAACCAAATGAATTATCAGGATTTTAAAAATGGCTAAACAATCTTCAATCGAACAAGATGGCGTAATTCTAGAGGCTTTACCCAATGCAATGTTTAGAGTAGAACTTGAAAATGGGCATGTTATTACAGCTCACATTTCAGGTAAAATGAGAATGTTTTATATTAAAATTTTACCTGGAGACAGAGTTAAAGTGGAAATGTCACCATATGATTTAACAAAAGGAAGAATATCTTTTAGATATAAATGATAAATTAAAATAAAATGAAGGTTAGAGCATCAGTTAAGAAAAGAACAGCGGATTGCAAAATAGTAAAACGTAAAGGAAGAGTTTACGTTATAAACAAAAAGAATCCGAAATTAAAACAACGTCAAGGTTAATTATTAGAATATGGCACGTATTGCAGGTATAGATTTACCAAAAAACAAAAGAGGAGTTATCGGTTTGACTTACATTTACGGAATAGGTCGAAGTACTTCAAAGAAAATTTTGAATGATAGTGGAATTGATGAAAATATCAAAGTTCAAGATTGGAATGACGATCAACTTTCCGCTATTCGTAATGCAATTAATGAAATTAAAACAGAAGGACAACTTCGTTCTGAAGTACAATTAAACATTAAACGCTTGATGGATATTGGTTGTACAAGAGGTATTCGACACAGAGCTGGTCTTCCACTTCGTGGTCAAAGAACTAAAAATAACTCAAGAACTAGAAAAGGAAAGAGAAAAACAGTTGCTAACAAGAAAAAAGTGACTAAATAATAAATAGATTATGGCAAAAACGAATCAAAAAAAGAAGAAGAACGTCAAAGTTGATGCTGCAGGTGAAGCTCACATACAAGCGAGTTTTAATAACGTAATCATTTCTTTGACAAACAACGCCGGTCAAGTCATTTCATGGTCATCTGCCGGTAAGATGGGCTTCAAAGGTTCTAAGAAGAATACTCCTTATGCAGCACAAGTGGCAGCAGAGGACGCTTCTAAAGAAGCTCATGACTTCGGACTACGTAGAGTTAAAGTATTTGTGAAGGGTCCTGGAGCAGGAAGAGAATCTGCTATCAGAGCTATTCATAATTCAGGAATTGAAGTAACTGAAATTGTTGACGTTACTCCTTTGCCTCACAATGGCTGTAGACCACCTAAAAGAAGAAGAGTTTAATTTTAAATTATAACCAGGGAAATTGATCATCGAAGGAATGCCTTAATTCATGATTCCCTACTAAAAATCAAAATATGGCAAGATACACAGGTCCAAAATCGAAAATTGCACGTAGATTTCGTGATCCAATTTTTGGAGCAGATAAAGCGTTGGACAGAAGAAATTATGGTCCGGGACAACACGGTCCATCAAAACGTAGAGGAGGAAAACAATCCGAATACGCAATTCAGTTAGGGGAAAAGCAAAAAGCAAAATACACCTATGGTATTTTGGAACGACAATTCGCTAATATGTTTGAAAAAGCCTCTCGCATGAAAGGTATTACTGGTGAAAACCTACTTCAATTATGTGAAGCTCGTCTTGATAACATGGTCTATCGTCTTGGTATTGCGCCAAGTAGAAGATCTGCTAGACAATTAGTATCTCACAGACACATTATTGTTAATGGTGAAATTGTTAATATACCATCTTTTACTCTTAGAGCTGGCGATGTTGTTGGTGTTAGAGAGAAATCTAAATCTCTTGAAGCTATAACTAATTCTATAACTTCAAGTAGTAAAAAATACGATTGGTTAGATTGGGATAACTCATCTATGACAGGTAAAGTATTAAATCTTCCGGCAAGAGAAATGATTCCTGAAAATATCAAGGAACAATTAATCGTCGAATTATATTCTAAATAAAACATAAATAAGAAAATGGCTATATTGGATTTTCAAAAACCAGATAAGGTAATTATGATTCACTCGGATGAATTCAACGGAGAATTTGAATTTCGTCCTCTTGAACCCGGATATGGAATTACTGTTGGTAACTCACTAAGAAGGATTTTACTTTCTTCCTTGGAAGGCTTTGCTATTTCTTCTATTAAGATTCAGGGAGTTGACCACGAATTTTCAACAATCAAAGGTGTTGTTGAAGATGTTACAGAAATTGTTTTAAATTTAAAGCAAGTTCGATTTAAAAGACAAATAGAAGGCACAGATTCAGAAACTGTTATCGTTTCAGTTGGTGGACAAAATAAATTAACTGCTGGAGATATCGGAAAACACACAAGTGCTTTTCAGGTTTTAAACCCTGATATGGTAATTTGTAACATGGAGTCTTCTGTTAAAATTGAAATGGAATTAACCATCATTAAAGGAAGAGGTTATGTTCCGGCTGAAGAAAACAAAACAACCACAGCACCGTTTGGTACAATCTTTATTGATTCAATTTTCACTCCAATTGTTAACGTTCAATATACTGTAGAAAACTACCGAGTTGAGCAAAAAACAGATTATGAAAAATTGGTTTTCAATATCAAAACTGATGGTTCAATTCATCCAAAAGATGCACTTAAAGAAGCTGCAAAAATATTGATTCATCATTTTATGTTATTCTCTGATGAGCGAATCACTCTTGATAGCGAAATCAAAGCAGAAACAGAAGAATTTGATGAGACATCATTGCACATGAGACAATTGCTTAAAACAAAGTTGGTGGACATGGATCTTTCAGTTCGTGCTCTTAACTGTTTGAAAGCAGCTGATGTTGAAACTTTAGGTGACCTTGTATCTTATGCCAAATCTGACTTATTGAAATTCAGAAACTTTGGTAAAAAGTCATTAACTGAACTTGAAGATTTAGTTGACAACAAAGGTTTGACATTTGGAATGAATGTAGCAAAATATAAATTAGACAAAGATTAAGATTTAAATCATGAGACACGGTAATAAAGTAAATCATTTAGGCAGAAAAACTGGTCACAGAAAAGCTATGCTTTCCAATATGGCTTGTTCCCTAATTGAACATAAGCGAATTACAACTACAATTGCAAAAGCTAAAACTTTAAGAGTTTTTGTTGAGCCTATTTTAACGAAAGCTAAAACTGATTCAACTCATTCTAGACGGGTAGTTTTCTCCTACCTTCAAAATAAAGATGTTGTTACAGAATTGTTTCGTGAAATTGCTCCCAAAATAGCTGAAAGAAACGGTGGTTACACACGTATTATCAGAACTGGTTACAGATTGGGTGACAATGCTGAAATGTGTATGATTGAATTAGTTGATTTCAATGAATTATACTCAAATGAGAGTTCTAAGAAAACAACACGTCGTTCAAGAAGAGGTGGAAGTACAGCTAAAAAAACGGAATCAACTGTTGAAGTTTCAAATGAAACTAACGAAGTTGAAGAGGCTGTTCAAGACGCTGTTGTTGTTGAAGAAACTACAGAGGAAACAACACCTGAGTCAAATGAAAATTCATCAGAAGATGATTCAACTGAAGAAAGCAATCAGGAAGATAAATAATTTAATACACAAAGTGTTAATAAAAAGGCGGTTTATAACCGCCTTTTTTTGTTTTTACATAGTTACCAATTTGTCTTTAGTTCATACTTTTGCATAAAATTAATTCATGCATTCAGATCTACCAGCAACACTTGTTCTAGAAGATGGTACCATTTTTAAGGGGACAGCTATTGGGAAAATTGGAACAACTGAAGGAGAAATAGCCTTCAATACAGGTATGACAGGGTATCAAGAAGTTTTTACAGATCCCTCATACTTAGGACAAATACTCATAATGACTACTTCACACATTGGAAATTACGGAACGCATCATAACGAAATTGAATCTGAATCAATTAAAATATCAGGTCTAATTACCAAAAAGTTTTCTAACGGATTTTCAAGACCCTCAGGTAATAAATCTCTTCAAGAATTAATGCAAGAAAACAATACTGTTGGAATTTCAAATATCGATACAAGAGCATTGGTTAGACATATTCGAAGTAAAGGTGCCATGAATGCTATAATTTCATCAGAAATATCAGATGAAGGAAAGTTACTTGAAATGGTGAAAAAAGTTCCATCTATGAATGGGCTTGAGCTTTCTTCAAAGGTTTCTACAAAGGAGTCATACGAAGTTCAAACGAACGAATCAAAATATAGAGTAGCACTTCTAGACTTTGGAGTTAAAAAAAATATAATAAGATGCTTGGTTGAAAGGGGTTGTCATGTGAAAGTGTTTCCTTTAAATTCAACCCTTCAAGAAATTAACGATTTTAATCCTGATGGGTACATGCTTTCGAATGGTCCTGGTGATCCTTCTGCCATGCCTGAATCAATATCTTTAGTTAGACAAATTGTTGAAACAAACAAGCCAGTTTTCGGTATTTGCCTTGGACACCAAATTCTAGGTTTGAGTCAAGGTCTTAAAACTGAAAAAATGTTTAATGGACATCGCGGAATAAATCATCCCATAAAAAACTTAAAAAGTGGAAAAGGTGAAATAACTTCCCAAAATCATGGCTTTGTTATTTCGAAATCAAGCATTGATAATCAAGATACGATCCGTGTGACTCATTTACACTTAAATGATGACACCATTGCAGGAATTGAACTTAAAAATAAACCTGTTTTTTCGGTCCAATATCACCCAGAAGCTTCTGCCGGACCTCATGATTCACGCTATCTGTTTGATCAATTTATAGAGAATATTAACCTATCCAAAAATTAATATATGAGTTATATTTCAAGAGTTCACGCAAGACAAATTTTGGATTCACGTGGAAATCCAACAATTGAGGTTGATGTTATTACAACCAATGGTGTTTTAGGAAGAGCAGCTGTTCCTTCTGGTGCTTCAACTGGAGTGCATGAAGCCGTAGAATTAAGAGATGGTGACAAAACCATTTATCTCGGAAAAGGCGTTTTGAAAGCCGTTGAAAATGTGAATAGTATTATCAATGAAGCATTGACTGGAATGGATGTTTTTGATCAGAAAAAAATAGACTATTTAATGATTCATTTGGATGGAACTGAAAATAAATCAAAACTTGGTGCAAATGCTATTCTTGGAACATCTTTAGCAATTGCTCGTGCAGCTTCTCAAGAAGCAAATTTAAGCTTATATCAATATATCGGTGGAGTAGGTGCAGTAACAATGCCTGTTCCAATGATGAATATTTTAAATGGTGGTTCACATGCTGATAACTTAATTGATATTCAGGAATTTATGGTTATGCCTTTTGGTGCAAGTTCGTTCTCTGAGGGATTACGTTGGGGAACAGAAGTATTTCATAATTTAAAAAGTGTTTTGAAATCCAAAGGAATGTCTACAAATGTAGGAGATGAAGGAGGTTTTGCACCAAATTTAGGCTCAAATGAAGAGGCAATTCAAGTTGTGATTGAGGCAGTAGAAAAAGCTGGATTTAAGCCTGGACATGACATGTATATCGCATTAGATGCCGCATCCTCCGAATTTTACAAAGCAGAGAAAGGTATTTATCATTTTGAATCTACCGGAGAAGAAAGAACCTCTTCTGAAATGGTAGCTTATTGGGAAGATTGGTGCAAAAAATACCCTATTATTTCGATTGAAGATGGATTGGCTGAAGACGATTGGGCTGGATGGAAATTGGCAACTGAAAAACTAGGCGGAAATGTGCAATTGGTTGGAGATGACTTATTTGTAACAAATTCGAAAAGATTGTCTAAAGGAATTAATGAAGGAATTGCAAACTCAATTTTAGTTAAAGTAAATCAAATTGGTTCTTTAACAGAAACAATTGAGGCGGTGAATCTTGCAACTCGAAATAGATATACTTCCGTTATGAGTCACAGAAGCGGCGAAACAGAAGACAGTACAATTGCCGACTTGGCAGTGGCATTAAACTGTGGTCAAATCAAAACGGGTTCTGCATCTAGAAGTGACCGTATGGCGAAATATAATCAACTTTTAAGAATTGAAGAAGAATTAGGTGAGGCTGCAATATATCCTGGAAAAGACTTCCGATTTATAAAAAAGTAAAACTATACTTTCAAGGCTGTCAGAAATGGCAGCCTTTTTCATTTAATCATTTTTTTGTCGTGAAAAATACCAGAAATAATAAATAGATGAAATTCAACTTGAGAGTTTATGCCTTGATTATAAATGAAGCAAACCAGCTTCTATTATCAGATGAGTTTCGTTTTGGTCATTTTTTCACCAAATTTCCGGGTGGTGGAATTGAACCAGGTGAGGGCATTATTGATGCTTTACACCGTGAACTATTTGAAGAGATGAATCTTAAAATTAACGAAGCAATTCCATTTTATTACAATGATTTTTACCAAGAATCAGCATTTAGAACCGAAGATCAAATCGTATCTTTTTATTATTTAGTAAAAATTGAACCGTCAAAAATGAAGCTTCACTCCTACTCTATTCCATTTTCAGAAGAAGGAGAAAAACAGCGATGGGTTGCTATTAATGATTTAACAGGAAACGACTTAACTTTTCCAATTGACAAAATTGTTTTATCTAAATTGAAAAAAAAATATCAAAAAACTATTTGATTTTTTTATCAATCAGCAATAAATAGTATTGTCTTTTTTCTGGTGTCACTTGTACAAAAGCTCCCCAAACCGCATGAATTGAATTCGAATCATTTTTCTTTTTTGTTTCAATTTCATAGCTAAAAACTGTTGACGCAGGTGTGAACATTTGAGCTTCAACGTAATTTCCAAATTTCACTGTATCTCCTGAATTTATGGTTTTCTTTGAAAGAAAATCAATTCCATTGGGAGGTGTTTTTATTGAAACAACTGTTTGGGACTTTCGACTAAGATTAACGACATAAATTTCTGAAACGTAAATGACTGCACATTCAACCACTTTCGGTTTTTCTTCAGTTTTTGGAACGATATATGGTTGTTCTTGCCTAAAAATTGGGCTGACAATAGTTCTTCCATGCCCATCATCACTCAAATCTACAACATTTGTAACGTTGCCTTGTTCGTCAAAGTAATGTGTTACATCGCCGTACTGAATTCCACCGTCGGGTTGATCTGTTGCATGCGCCTTTTTTATAGATCCATTTGGATAATACTCAACCTCAACAGATGAATGTCCGCCAACATTTCGTGTGTGAGTAATGTAAATTTCTTTGCCGTCTACTTTGTATGCTTTCAAATAACCAAAGTGAATTTTATCAGTTGTAAGCAATCGTTTGGTAGAAATATTACCATTCTTGAAAAACTTAAATTCATACGTACT
>CANGLG010000053.1 GCA_947454395.1 Flavobacteriales bacterium | reverse complement strand
CACCATGGATACCGAAAAATCAGTTGAACAATCCATTCGTATGATTGAGGCCGGTTGTGAAATTGTACGTTTGACTGCACCGAGTAAAAATGAAGCTGAAAATTTAGGAATTATTCGCGCCGAGTTGAACAAGCGAGGTTATGATGCGCCCTTGGTAGCAGACATCCATTTTACGCCGAATGCGGCTGAAATTGCAGCAAAATTGATTGAAAAAGTGCGTGTCAATCCAGGAAATTATGCGGACAAAAAGAAGTTTGAAGAAATCGATTATACCGACGAAAGCTACCAAGCTGAATTGAAACGCATTGAGGAGAAATTTACGCCCTTGGTTTTGTTGTGCAAAGAACGTGGAACAGCAATGCGAATTGGAACGAATCATGGTTCTTTGTCCGACAGAATTTTAAGTCGCTACGGAGATACCCCGGAAGGAATGGTTGAATCTGCCATGGAATTCATTCGAATTTGCGAGAAAAATGATTTTCATCAATTGGTGATTTCCATGAAAGCGAGCAACACCATCGTAATGGTTGAAGCCTATCGCTTGCTTGCTGCCGAAATGTTGAAAAACGGACGTTGTTATCCCTTGCATTTAGGCGTTACCGAAGCCGGAGACGGTGAAGATGGTCGTATTAAATCAGCTGTTGGAATTGGAGCTTTGTTGGAAGATGGTTTGGGCGACACCATTCGTGTTTCATTGACAGAAGAACCAGAGTTTGAAATACCTGTGGCAAGAAAATTGGCCGAAAAGTTCAATGAAACAAACGTTTTTCCTTTGCCAAAATTTGAAGGAACGCTTCCATACAATCCCTTTTCTTACGAAAGAAGACACGCCTCCGAAATTCATAACATCGGTGGAAAACATGTACCGGTTGTAATTGCCGATTGTTCCAAAAGAGAAAATATTACCCCTGCTAATTTTTTCGGATTTGGTTACAATTATTCTGTTCAATTGGATAAATGGAACTTACAGGATTTGGCAGCAGATTACGTTTTTATCGGTCAAAATAAAATCGATTTTGAGGTTCCCGGAACACTAGGAGTGATTTGTGATTTTGAAAATTGGAAAGAAAATTATGCTCAAAAGCAAGGATTTTATCCTTTGATTGAACCGATAAATTTGATGGAAATTGAACGAAATCAGATGGCATTTTGTGTGCTCAAGGCAGAAGAATCTCTTCCTGAAAACCTGAATGATTTAACCAATTTGATTTTAGTTTTAGAAACGGAATATTCGAATAAAACACAGTTATTTCGAAACTTCTTTTTAAATCTTGCGAAAAATAGCGTAAATCTTCCGGTTGTTTTGCGTTTAGTTTCCACCGAAAAAGATGCGGAAACGTTTCAATTATACGTTTCAAGCGACGCCGGTTCTGTCTTGATTGATGGACTCGGTGATGGTTTGTGGATATCTGCTGAACAAGCACCAACGTTGGTTAACTCAACTGCCTTTGGAATTTTGCAAGCCACCAGAACTCGCATCTCGAAAACAGAATATATTTCTTGTCCTTCGTGTGGACGAACTCTTTTCGATTTGCAAGAAACAACTGCAAAAATCCGTGAGCGAACTTCCCATTTGAAAGGGATTAAAATCGGAATTATGGGCTGCATCGTGAATGGCCCCGGAGAAATGGCAGATGCAGATTATGGTTACGTTGGAACCGGTCCCGGAAAAATTAATTTATACAAGGAGAAAACAGTGGTCCGAAAAAACGTTGCGGAAGAACAAGCAGTTCAAGCCTTAATAGATTTGATTAAAGAACATGGTGATTGGGTTGAGGAAAGGATTTAGTTTAGAGTTGTTTGAATACAAAATTTTTGGTTTCAGGATATCTTTCAATTTCTGAAATCTGACCGTTGTCTCCCAAGTAGTACATTTTGTAGCCTAGATTTTTTAAAAAATCAATGATTTGCTGTTTTGAATGAGGTGTTTTTTTAATAATCTCGTCATCAAGTTCAAGCAGTAAAGTTGGTGTAAAACGTTTCAGTGTTTCTTCCATGCCAAGCAAGGCAAGGTATTCACCACCTTCAATATCAAGTTTTATCAAATCAATGCAATCAACAGGATGAGCATTTAAAAAGTCATCAAGGGAAGTACCTTCAACTTTTTCACTTTGCGAAAACACAGTGGCAAATGACGAAGCCATTCCTTGATTTTCTTCTGCTTCGTTGTAGAACAAGGTAATTGATTTGGAAGAATCAGTTATTGCAAAATTTACCAATTGCACATTGATGGCATCATTCAGTTCAATATTTCTTTGAATCAATTCGTTGTTTTTAGGAAATGGTTCGAATGAAATTACATTTCCCGATTTACCAACTTTTTTAGCTGCAACCAGCGCATGAACACCAATATTTGCACCGATGTCAATGACTGTATTTCCTTCGTTTAGAGCATTTTTTAGAAAATTCAGTTCAAGCGGTTCATATGCTCCGAGAAAATAGATGTTTTGTTGAATCCAATCTTGGATGTGAAGTTCGAATAAAATATTATTCTGAAATAAAACAGTTTTTTTTACTCCTCGAAATAGATGCGTTGGTTGAATGATTCTTTTATAAATCCCAAAATAGCGCCTTTTAAAAAACGAAAAACGAAACAAGAATTTTAAAAAACCAGCAATGAAGCCTCGCATTATGATTAAAATTGGTATTCAAAGATGCGATAATATTTTTAAGTCAACCCAAAAGTGTTGTAAATTGATTTAACAACCTCCAAAAAGAACTTCTCTTCCTACTGGCGCAACAATTTCTCCTTCATTCGCTGAAGTTGAAAGGTAAAGAAAGAAGCTTTCACCATTTTTAAGAATTAAATCCGGCACATTGTCGTTGTCAATCAATGCGATTAGATAAACAGAAATGCGATTCGGACCATATTCATAAGTGGGAGGAACTTGAATCAACAATTGCGGTACGTGAGCATATTTATCAGATGAAATTAGAAGCTTGTAGTCTTTTATTTCTGCGCTTTCATCTTTTGATTTTTGAATGCCGGTGCAATAAACTTGATAATTAATTTCATTGCACTTGAAATTGATTTTATCTCCGGCGAACATTGTTTTTTCTTTTGATTGATAACTAAGAAGTTTTTGCTCTTTCATTCCTCCAATTGGATTTAAAAGCAATTCACAACTGTTATTAATAGAGGGAACAACCTTCACTCCTGTAAAAGGGCCTTCCTCGTTATCTAAAACAGGGTCATAAACCGTTTGTATAGTTGCTTTTACATTTTTAAGGTAAAACCCGGATTTTGTTTTAAATAAACCCATCCATTCTTTTTTTGCTTCAATATCTTCTCTTCCGTCTCCATGAAACTCCATATTTGGAACAATTAAAATGGATTTTTTATCAAAATCGGAAGGATAATATGCTTGGTCTTCTAAATTATATCCTGTTGAGGAATCATCCTGAGAATGGTCGTTCTCAATCTTTTTTTCTGTATTCAAACTATCTTCCTTTGTTGAACTTACCGCGGCACCTTCACCTTCTCCCGAATGATTTGAATAGCAACTAGATATTAAAACGGATAGAAAGAATATCAGTAAAAGTGTATGGTTTTTATTTCTCATTTTTTTAGTTTTTCTCGAACACATTCTATTCGAAAGGTAACAATTTTTTCAATCAGTGATTTTGGAATTTCTTGATTGAAAGGAATTTGAATGGCACCTTTTGAGCATTTATAATCTTTTAGTTCTTCTTTGAAATGTTCAATTGGTTTGGAAGTGGGATAAATCCCGATGTGATTTTTAAAAGCAGCAAAATAAATCAAGTTTTCTTTCCAATAAAAAGCGGGCATTTGATAGCTTATTTTTTCTGTAGCTTCGGGAACTACGTGATGGATAATATTTTTAAGTTCAGTCAGTTTTTGTCGGATTTCATCCGGAAATTGCTGGATGTATTGATCTATTGTTTCCATTTTAGAAAGGAGCAGGACAAGTAATTACTAATTTTTCTTTTAAAACAGGATGTGTAAACTCTATTTCTGCGGCATGCAGATGCAAGCGATTGCTTTTTGTACCGTATAAATCATCGCCTAAAATGGGGCAATTTAAACCCAATTGATGTGCCGAATGAACGCGTAATTGATGCGTGCGACCAGTTATTGGATGAAACTCAATTCTTGTTTTATTTTCTTTTACCTCAACAACTCTGAACTGAGTAAGCGCATTTTTTCCGTGTTCGTAACACACCATTTGTTTCGGGCGATCTTCCAAATCCACACGTAAAGGCAAATTAATCGTTCCCTCCATTTCTTTTACAATCCCGTCGAGAAGTGCGATGTAGGTTTTCTTTACTTTGCGTTGAATGAATTGACTTTGCAAATGTTTGTGAACTTGCTCCGATTTAGCAACAAGCAGTAACCCGGAAGTCGACATATCAAGTCGGTGAACAAGCAAAGGCCCGGTAGCTGTCGGATACATTTTTTTTATTCGTTCCGAAACAGAGTCTGTCAGTTCTTTGCCCGGTACAGATAAAAATTCACTTGGTTTATTTACCAAAAGCAAAAATTCATCTTCAAAAACAATTTCTAGTTCTGAAACATCTGCTTGCTGAAGCATTGGGTTTTCGGCAATTGCCAGGTCTTGAAGCATGTGTGCCAAAATCGGTTCGCATTTTCCTCGACAGGCAGGATAAAATTGTTTGTGAACGCGAATTTCAGAATCCGGAGACATTCCCCACCAAAATTCCGCCATGCAGATTGGTCTCAGGTCATGTAAAAAAGCATATTGAAACAACTTTGGTGCAGCACATTCTCCCGCACCGGCAGGAGGGACTTTAAAAACAGTGTTTTCAAAAATTGCCCTTAAACTTTTGTTTTCCTTTTTCGAATTCAAAAAAGTATATTGATTGAAAATGGCATTTTGCAACTGCGCTGATTTAGTTGCTCGAATCTCTTTTAATTCCCTGATTTTACAATAAATTTCAAGGTCTAATTCGATTAGCTCCTTTGCACTTGATTGTTTTAGTTTTTTAAACGCCAATTGATGAGCGATGCTTTCTTTGTTCAAAGATTCATTCAGTTTTTCAAAGTCAGCTTGCGAGAGAACGGCTTGTTTTTCGATGCGTATTTTATCCCTTTTTTGTTTCTCTGCCTTTAACCACGTTTTAAATTGATTGATTTTTGTTTCTTGATCTTGTTTTTTCTGTTCCAACAAATTGACGGCTGACACAAACTCATCTGAAGTTTCAATCGATTCAATTTGATAGTTGAAGTCGTTCAAAATCCGTTCACCCATTCTAAAAAATCCATCTTCTTCTAAAATATCAAACACTGGAGGAACAAAACCTTCGTGGTGATTTTCATTTCCTAATTTTCCCGAAAAAGCAGCCAAATAACCTATTTTTCCTGCTCGATTCTGAACAACCAAAACACCAAACATTTTTCCAATGGCGTTTCCTCTTTCGCTTTGTCCAAATCCAAAGTTATGTTTGAAATCCTCTTGTTCTAGTTTTTGTTCCAACTGCTGAGCCGCAATAATCGCTAAGGGTTTTGGCTCGTAATAAAATGGGTAATCTAATTTTTCTGGTAAATCGGATGATTGCAACTCCGTTTCAAAAGGAATAAAGCAAGCAGGATTTTTTTCTGCAAAGTCCATTTATTTTACAGGAGCTTTGAACATACTTTTAATGAAACGAATGATTTGCTTTCTAAATAAAAACATTAACATTAGATAAGGAATAACCATGAGGTAAATGATTCCATAATTAATATTTGTTCCAAAAGAGGCTTCATCTGCTGTACTTCCTTGCGAAGCAAGCATTCTACATTGAGAACAACCCTGACTAAATACCTTGGAGATACCTAAAATAAAAAGAACAAATGACAGGATAAATTTTTGCTTCATAAGCTGATTTTGCGTTTACAAATTTACAGAAGATTCAAACCAAATCAAAATAATTAAATTTGTGTAATGATAAATCGAATTTACCTTTCAATCGTCGTTTCAGTGCTGATCGCTTCTTGTGGAGAATCAGGAAAAAATACAAACCCGGTGGAATATACCGGCACACAACTGGACAGTGTTTTGCGTTTGCATCCGGACAGCGTTAATTTACTTGTTCGACATGGAAATGAAGCCATCGAAGAGTTGCGTTTTGATGTTGCAATGGCAGACGGAGCAAAAGCCTATCGCCTTGATAGTTCCCGACTAGATACCCGTACATTGTATGCAACTGCTTTGTTGAATAAATTAAATTACACAACCGAAGATGTACTTCGCGCTCGAAAACAATTCAATTACATCATTAAGAAAGATAGTAAAAATCCGAAGGCCTTGGTTGGTTTGGCAACGACTTACAGTTTCTTTCAAGACAATGAAAAAGCATTCAAATACATCAATCAAGCTTTACGCATTGACCCCAAATACCGAGATGCTTATTTGTTGAAAGGAAGTATTTACAGAAACCTAGGAAATTTTGAAAGAGCCGTTTCTTCCTATGAGACAGCAGTGCAACAAGACCCGGATTTCACAATTGGTTATTTGTGGTTGGGCTCACTTTACGAAATGAAGGAAGATCCGATCTGTATTGAATATTACACTACTGCATATCGCATTGAACCAAAAAATCCAGATGTTATATATTCATTGGCGTATGCAAAACAAAAATTCGGAAAAGAGAAAGCGGCAACAGCATTGTATCGTAAAATGATTCGAATTGATAGTACGTATTACGAAGCATATTTTCAAATTGGTTATATGAAACAATTTTCTGAAAAAGACCTTGACAGCGCAATGTATTTTTATGAAAAAGTCGTGGATTTGGAACCGAAACACGTAGAATCGTATCACAACATGGGCTTGATTTATGAAGATAGAAAAGACCTTACAAACGCATTATTTTCTTATTCCAAAGCATTAAAAAACAATCCGGAATTTGAGTTGACCAAGGATCGTGTTGCAATTCTGAAAAAGCAAAGGTGAATAGAATTGAAAAAATAAGCATTCTCCTTGGAGACGTTGCTTTGCCCTTGATGGGTTATCTTTTCTGGAATTGGAACTTCTATTTCATATTACTTTTTTTCATGCTCGATCAGGTTGCCAGAACTGTTTTTTTACCTTGGCGACTAAAGTTGACAACGCTTTCATCACAGGAAAAAAATGTACTTATTTTAAGGCAATTCATGCTTTTACTCATTGAATTACTCGTTATTCATGCAGCAATTTATCTACAAAATCCGCAGGTGAATTTTGGTAAGGAAGTAATTTCTTTTCTGACTTACAAAGACATGGGCATTCAGCAAGGATTCGTGCTTTTACCTTTAGTAATTGCAAGCGAATGGATGCGGATAAACAATGAATTAAAAATGGGAATCGTTGGTCTTCGTCAGGTACAGATTATTAATCAGAACAAAAGAAACGCATTTTTCCGAATTGGATTTTTTGCTCTACTTTCCGGGATTTTAAATTTAGTTGTTTTACCGGAATGGGGATTGGTTGCTGCGTTTTTAGCTTTTATTACCTTGTTGGTGTTTTTACCGAATAGAAAATCGTTATAAAAGTTTATTCATTAATATTTCTGTCATTATTTTTTGGTTTTTGCTTTCCATCAACTTTTTCTTTTTCATTGGCATTATCAAAATTTGAAACAATGCTTTTTGTTGTCAAAAGGTTAAGTAGTTCTATTTGAGTTTTTTTCCGGCCGTAATATGATTTTTCTTTTGTCATTAATTGAAAGGCCTTTTCAAAATCCATATTAGTTGGAGTTCTAGTAAGTGATTTATTGTCATTTTTCATACCAATAACTTTTTCAAGATATTTAGCTGTATTTGGAAAAACGATATAAATGAACTGGTTGTTATCTAAAGCGCTTTTGAAACGATTGCAAACTGCTACACTTGATTCACCAGGTTGACTCTGTGGCCCTCTGTCGAAAACAACGCCGTAAACTGAATCAATAGGATGGTTGTTAATAGCCAGCTTGTATGTAATTGTCAAATCTCCAACATGAACACCAACCTTTTTTAAATTGTCCCAATGATTTTGTCCAGTTTTGTTTCCGGGTAAAACAGTTCCAAATAAAATGTTAGGATTAAACTCACATTTATAAGTCGTCTCAAAACTGTTTGAAGCCTGAGTTGTTCCTTCAACTTTTGCTCCTGACCAATCCTCATCTTCATCACAATCAGCGCGATAACCAATTGAAGAGGTGTCTCCGTAAATAATCAAATGATAACCTTTCTTGTAATAACCATGCAAAGAACCGTCATTTTCATTTATTCTAAAACATACAGGTGCCGATGACAGTATTGGAATATTTTGAATATTTTTTTCAGTGTTTTGACTAAAAACCAAAGGGTTGATTAATAATTCAAATAACAATGTATAAATGAGGACTTCAAATTTCATTTTATTCTTTCAGGATATAAAAGTTTAAATGAATTTGAAACTGCTTGATGCAATATTGTAGCGTGATTTTCAAGTGGTAAATAGTCAAAAAAGACATTCACTTTTTTACTTTTCGATTTTTTTAGTTTATCAGCTAATAAATTGGCATCCACTTCCATTACTCGCGGAACCAAATGAAGCACTTTGCAAATGAGACCATTTACCAGCCAAACGACAGCGATAAAGTACGTTAGAATGCAATGTTTTTTTGTGCTCGACAATGTTGGTGAAATTATTATTTCCCTAATTTATCAAATTATAGCTTTCAAAAAGATTCTTTTTAAAATGTGTGTTCATTTACCATGACGAAAATCATTTTTAACGGTAACATTCGTCACATAGAAACCTAAAAAGAATCATGACCTTCGTTTGATAAAAATTCTTCTATGAAAACAAATGTTGGAAACATCGATCGTTATTTGCGAATTTCACTTGCTGTGGTAATCTTTATGCTAAATATCACGAAAGTGATTTCCGGAACGTTGGGAATCGTACTATTAGTGCTTGCAGTTGTATTTGGCTTTACAGCCTATCTTCGTTTTTGTCCGCTTTATTTGCCTTTTGGGATTAATACTAAAGGAAAATAGTTTCAGAAAAAATCCTGCGGCATTTCACTCAACGGTGCTTGACAAGTTCCTTTGTGACAAATGTAAATTCCGGCATTCGAGTAGGTTGATGTCATTGGAATTTCGTTATGGTAAGAAACTAAAGATTTATCAGAAATCAAAGGAATTATATCTTTAACGCTAAGATTCATAGAAACAACATTTATTTCTATAAATTCATTCAATACTTCAAACAATAAATTTCCCCAATTCGAATAACCGGATCCGTAATGTTCCATGCCTTCATATACATTTGCCAACATTTGTTTTGCATTCGAAATCCATTCTTCGTTTCTGAAATAATGTCCCAGTTTTAGAAAGTTTCTTGCCATAATTGAATTACTGGCTGGAATTACATTGTCGTTTAACTCCATTTTTCTTGCTATCAAATTGCTGTCAGAAGCTGTGAAATAACACATCTTACTGGATTCGTTCAAGAAATTTGCTTCAACTTCATCTGCAAGCATTTTAGCCATTTCCATCCATTTTAATTCTGCAGTAATTTGATAAAGCGAAATTAAAGCTTCAATGGTATGTGCGTAATCTTCCAAAAATGCTTCTATTTTAGTTTCATTCTTTGAAAAAACCCGCATTAATTTCCCTGCTCGAATTTGGTTATACTCGATCCATTTCGCACAATTTCTTGCTAAAATCAAGAATCTATCTTCTTTGAAAACGGTAAAAGCATCACACAATCCTTTGATTGTCATTGCGTTCCAAGAACTCAAGCATTTGTAGTCCAATCCGGGAGCTATCCTTTTTTTTCGTTCCTGAAACAATAGATTTTTTGCACTATTAACTTTTGTTTTCAATGCCTCTTCCGTTATGCCTTTGCTTTTTGCGAAATCCTTATCTGATTCTTTTCGAAGCAAAATGTAACGATCATCCTCCCAATAACCCCGTTGATTGACATTGTAATAGTCCTTCACAAATTTCAAATCTAAATCAGAAATGGTTCTAAGTTCATCTTCCGTCCAGCAATAAAATTTTCCTTCTTCGCCTTCGGTATCGGCATCCAAGGCACTGTAAAACGCACCAGTTTCATCCAACATTTCTCTCTCTAGCCATTCAACGGTTTCTGAAACAGTTTCTTTATAAAGTTCATTTCCGTATACGCTGTAAGCTTTTGAGTAAAGTGAAATCAATTGTGCGTTGTCATAAAGCATTTTTTCGAAATGTGGAACTTTCCAAAGCATATCTACAGAATATCTAGCAAAACCACCACCAATTTGATCATAAATTCCTCCCAAAGCCATTTTATTCAGTGTAAGCTCCACATGCTTCAGCACTTTTTCAGATTCAAATTTCGAAGCATACTGAAGCAAAAACGCATAATTATTCGGCATAGGGAATTTAGGTGCTTTGTTCATTCCACCTTCAAGAGAATCAAACTGCCTCGTCCAACGCAATACCATCTCATGCAATTTCTCCTCTGAAAAATCGGAAATTTCTTCAGGAACATCAATCAATTCGCTCTGAGCAATGCCTTCCTGCAATTTTTGAGCATATTCTAAAACTCGTTCGGGTTCTTTTTTTTTGGTGTGAACCAAAGACTTCAAAATATGAATCCATTGTTCCTTGGGAAAGTAAGTTCCTCCATAAACTGGACGTCCGTCGGGTAGTGTAAAACAATTCAGTGGCCAACCACCTCGTTGCGTCATTAACTGAACAGCAGTCATATAAACTTGATCGACATCCGGACGTTCTTCTCGGTCAACTTTAACATTGATAAAATACTCATTCATTATGGCTGCGACTTCCTCACTTTCAAAACTTTCATGCTCCATGACATGACACCAATGACAGGCCGAATACCCAATGCTAATCAAAACGAGTTTGTTCTCTTTCTTAGCTCGATCAAAAACTTCATCCGACCAAGGCTCCCAATTTACCGGATTGTTGGCATGTTGCAATAAATAAGGGGAAGTTTCGGAGATAAGTTTATTCGATTTCAAAGCGTTTATTTGTTTTGGATTGTAAAATATTCGAGAATACTCATTAAATTCGTTGTTGCTAAATTAATGAAACTTCAAATCAAAGCTGCGTGGTATTTTCCAGTTTAACGTTTATTTACCTCTTTTTGCCACTCAGTCTGATATTTCACTATGTCACACCGAGTAATTTTTTTCGAAATTTAAGTCTAACTGCTTTTTCGTTGGTTTTTTATGCTTGGGCCGAACCGATGTGGATTTTCTTAATGATTTTCACAGCCATGTTCGATTATTCCATGGCTCTTTTGATTGAGCAATGGCGAGGAAAAGCAGGAGCAAAAATTGCAGTTACTTTATCTGTTTTGGTTAATATAAGTTTACTGATTGCATATAAATATGGAGGGTTTATCTACGATAATTTAAGTGTTTTTGTCCAATTACCTTTTGCTAGACCAACCAACTCACTTCCTGTAGGGATATCATTTTATACGTTCATGGTCATTTCATATATTGTGGACGTTTATAAAGGAGAGTTAAAAGCTCAGAAAAACCCACTGAATTTTATGATGTTTATCAGCTTGTTTCAACATTTGGTTGCTGGGCCAATTGTGCGTTATAAGCATATTTCTGATCAAGTTGATTCGAGAACAGTGAATTGGCAAAATTTGAGTGATGGAGTTTCTAGATTTTGTCTGGGATTGTTTAAGAAAGTAGTCATTGCAAATGTGGCTGGTGTTTTAGTAAAAAAATACCTCGATGTCGGATTCGATGACTTGTCATCTATTGAGGGCTGGTTCGGTATCACCATGTTTTCAGTTCAATTGTATTTTGATTTCAGTGGCTATTCAGACATGGCCATTGGTTTAGCAAAACTCTTCGGGTTTCATTTTGATGAAAACTTCAAACATCCGTATGCAGCAATTTCCGTTGCTGATTTTTATCGCAGGTGGCACATTTCACTAGGGCGTTTTTTTCGGGATTATGTATACATTCCTTTGGGTGGAAACAGAAAATACCAATTGAGAAACATTATGATCGTTTGGTTGCTTACAGGAATTTGGCATGGAGCTAGTTGGAATTTCGCCCTCTGGGGATTTTATTTTGGTTGTCTCATGATTGTCGAAAAATTGCTTGAAAATGTCCTTGCAAAAACACCAAGAATAATTCGCCATGTTTATACGTTGATATTGATAGTTTTCAGTCGTGCCATTTTTTATTTCTTGGATTTAGACAAGTTGAAAGTTTTCGTAGCAAATTTATTTTATTCGAAAAACCCAATTGGAATAGGTTTCACAACCGATTTGATGGAGCATTTATTTTGGTTTGTATTGGTTATTTTGTTCTGTATTCCTTGGGATGAAATCTATTCCAAAGAAACCAAAGTAGCAATCAATGCGGGCAGGGTTTATCAAATATCACAGCCGGTCATCAACATTGCCATGTTGTTTTTGGCAACCTTGTTACTAGTTAATTCGACGTACAATCCATTTTTATATACGCGGTTCTAATGGCTAAAAAACTAAATACAATCCTGTTTTTTATCGCATTGTTGGCGATACCGACGTTGTATTTTATTTTGCCAAAGCAGAAAATTTCAGTGGATGAGAAAAGAAAATTGGCAATTATCCCGGAACTGAATTACGATAGCTATATAAAAGGTGCTTGGGCAGATAGCATTGACGAATACGTTGATGACCATTTTCCATTCAGAACATCCATGATTGATATTGCTGTTCAATTACAAGCTTGGAAAGGAATTCATACGGAAAAGCAAGAAAAAGTATTCGTCGTTGAAAAACACAATGATAAAGAACAACATGACGAAACGGACAGTTCAAAGTCAAAAATGAACTACTTGGATGATTTTGAACAATCCTATTCGGGAAGTATGCTTATCATTAATGGTTGTGTTTATCCCATGGGTGGAGGAAGCCCGAAAATGTCAAAATCATTCAGTAAAATGGTTAGCGAATATGCTCAGCAATTGAAGGGGGAAACCCGCGTTTTTTCTGCAGTTGCACCGTTATCTTCCGCTTTTATTCCAGTTGAAAAATACAAACATTACAATACGCAAAACAAGAACACTTTAAAAGCCATCGGAGCAAGTTTAACAAATGGAGCAATTTTTTGCGATGTTTTTGATGAAATGAACAAACATGCTTCTGAAAAAATGTATTTCAGCACGGACCACCACTGGAAACCAATTGGAGCTTATTACGCTTATGTAGCCTTTTGTAAGTCTGCAGGATTTGAGCCTGTTCCGTTGGAAAAAATGGAAAAACGAACCAAATACAATTTCCTTGGAACTTTGTATCAGCATACCTTGGATTTATCTGTGAAAAATAATCCGGATACTATGGAGTATTACATACCAAATGTTTCAACAACTGCTGTTAGATACTCTGCATATGGTTTTGATAAACCAACAAAATCAAAAGTATT
>CANGLG010000052.1 GCA_947454395.1 Flavobacteriales bacterium | reverse complement strand
CTACAATGCTACAGGAGAAAAAATCATTTTCGGATATAGCGAAGATCAAGTAGTTGTAGACAGTGCAGTAATTCATCCCGGATATATTCCAAGACCAACTGATCAACTTTTTACTTTCGGTGCACTAGTCCAAGATCAAATGCCCGGATTAGAAAATTTCACAGTTCAAATGGGAATGCAATATGGATCTCCTCTTCCCTATGGACCTCCTGATCATGATAGATACAAAGATGTTCTCAGAATGAAATCATATTTCAGAGTGGATTTGGGAATGTCATATGACTTGATGAAATCTAAAAAAAATATTAAAACTTTTTGGACAAAGAATTTTACAGATGCGATTATTTCCTTTGAGGTGTTTAATTTACTAGGAATAAAAAATGTGCTTTCAAAACAGTGGATTCAAGACATCGAAGGAAAATACTATTCAATTCCGAATTATTTAACTTCCAGAAGATTCAATCTTAAGTTGATAGTTCGTTTTTAGCGATTCGCTACAAACTAGGAGCGAATAAAAATTTATTCGGTGAAACTAAGTTTGTTTTCACAGCATACATTACAATCCCTGCTGTGTTTTTCACCCCCAACTTAGCCATTATATTTTTTCGATGGGTATTTACGGTATGCTTGCTCAAAAATAGCTGTTCCGCGATTTGTTCATTTGTTAATCCTTCAGCTATCAATATTATGATTTCATTTTCTCTTTCCGATAAAATTACCGGTTCACATGTAAACGAATCAAAATCTAAGTCATTCACATCAATATTCGCTTTTTGAATTGTTTCTAGAATCTGTCCACAGAAAAATTTATTTCCTCTGCCCGTTTCTGCTACGGCATTTACAATTTCAGAAAGTTCACAATCTTTTTTAACATAGCTCGTTATCCCAGAACGTAACGCATCTACTAAGGTTTGTGCACTTTGTTCGGGAGTAATTGCTAAAAAACGGACCTTTTTATTTATTTGAAGTACCTTCGGAACAATATCTATGTTAAAACCAAGGGATGTGTAATCTATCAAAACTGTTGAAGCGCCAAACGACTTCAATTGTTGCAATAATTCCTCGTTATTTGTTGCCTCTCCAACTATTGTAACATCACGTTCAGCCTCCAAAATGGTACGTAAACCAATTCGAATCAAATCATTGCTGTCAGCGATAATTACATTCATCTTATTTAGAATTATTTTAAACAAGACAAATATAAATCCTTATTTCCAAATCTCAATAAAAAGACCTACAAATAATGACTAATTAATTTTCTGAATCTAAAATTTCAAAATTCGAATCTGCCCTTGTTTCAAGACGACTTACAATCAAATACACTAAGGAATAACCAACAACTGCTCCTACAATAGCACACAAATAAGTTATCAATCCTTCGCCTAAAAATAATATTCCTAGCAAAGCACCAATCACTTCAAAAACTATCCAAAATAGAACAGTCAGGAATTTATAAAATCCTGCTTTATGACCTTTTTCTCGGGCTCTCGCACCAATTTCTTTAGTTAATCGATAAAGAATAATAATTTCAAGCATGAATCTAAATTTTAAGGTTAGAAAGTGTATTAAATTTTAAATAAAATAATTGCCTAAAGTATTAAAAAAAGGCTTTGCTTATATTTGTATTCAAATGAAAACGAAAATAGGAATTGATATAAATTTGGCTTATGAACTATTAGTTCGTGGCGAGGTTGTAGCAATACCTACAGAGACTGTTTATGGTCTTGCATCAAATGGGTTAAATGAAGATGCGATAAAAAAAATTTTTGAGGCTAAAAATCGACCTTTGACCAATCCTTTAATTTTACACTTCTCTGACATTGAATCAATTGAACCTTACGTAATTGATATTCCTGAAGAATTAAAAAACCTTACTAACCAATTCTGGCCGGGACCTTTAACTATTTTACTTAAAAAAAATAAGTTGGTTCCTGAGATTATTACTGCTGGGCAAGATCGTGTTGCTGTTCGAATACCTTCTCATTCTACCACTTTGGAATTGTTGAAAAAACTTAATTTTCCTTTAGCTGCACCAAGTGCAAATCCTTATGGAATGATAAGTCCAACGAGAGTTGAGCACGTATTTAATCAGCTTTCTGGGAAAATTCCATACATATTAGATGGAGGAGAATGTAATAATGGCCTAGAATCCACTATTGTTGGAATGGAAAATAATGAAGTTATTATTTATCGCCTCGGAAGTATCTCAGTAGAGCAGATTGAAGAAGTCATAGTGAAAAATGTTAATTTAAAAACACATTCAGAAACTTTGCCGGTCACAAGCGGTATGGTAAAACATCATTATGCGCCTTCAACCCCATTATTCTACATTGATGAACATTTAAAAAATTCAGAATCTTCAAATGACGGATTCATTTTTTTCAAAGAAGATTTTTTAGGTGTTAATGAAAAATTGATTTTAAGTCCTTCTGGACTTTTAGAAGAAGCTGCTCAAAAATTATACGATGCACTTCATTTGATGGATCAAAAGAAATTCAATCGAATCTTTATTGAAAAATTCCCTGAATTCGGATTAGGAAGGAGTATTAATGATCGTTTGAATAGAGCAACAGCAAAATTTGAAAAATAAAAAAGCCTTCCGAAATCGAAAGGCTTTGAAAATATAATGTAGATTCTTATTTCATGTGACGACCGTAACGGTTTTTGAACTTGTCAATTCTTCCTGCAGTATCGACAAACTGAGCAATACCAGTAAAGAATGGGTGTGACTTGTGAGAAATATCCAATTTAATTAAAGGGTATTCATTTCCGTCTTCCCACTGAATTGTTTCTTTACTTGCAGCACAAGAAGGACAAATAAACGCATAATCGTTAGACATGTCTTTAAAAACAACAAGTCTGTAATCTTCTGGATGTATTTCTTTTTTCATTTTTCTAAGTTCTTATTCAAAAACGGATTGCAAATTTAATCAAATGTTTTTGAAAAACAAGTTTTTTTAAACTAAAACAAAGATTTTAATGAACTATCAACAATTCTCGGATGATAATTATCCCTTAGTTTAAAAAATTGCAGTTAAGTGTTCAGTAACTTTGAACGAATATACATATGAAATTTGACAGACCTTACACCTTAGAAGAAATTTGTATTATCGTTCATTGTGAGTTTGTTGGTGATGCAAATCACGCAATTACAGGCATCAATGAGATACACATGGTTATACCTGGAGACATTGTTTTTGTGGATCATCCAAAGTATTATGACAAGGCCTTGAAATCAGCTGCCACAACGATAATCATTGATAAAGCAGTGGAATGTCCGGAAGGAAAGGCATTGATAATAAGTGAAAAACCATTTGATATTTTCAATCAATTAACCTTGTTTTTCAGACCATTAAAATCCCCTCACGATCAGGAAAATCAATTTATTCACCCTTCGGCAATTATTTATCCAAATGTATTTATAGGGAATAATGTAAAAATTGGTAAAAACAGTCGAATTTTTCCCGGAGTTTGCATCATGGATAATACTTCCATTGGCGACAATGTAGTGATTGGTTCCAATACCGTTATTGGTCATTTTGCATTTTATTACAAAAAAAAACCTGAGGGATACAATCGCATGCATACCTGTGGAGGTGTAGAAATTCAGTCGGATGTTGAAATAGGCGCTTTATGTACCATTGATGCTGGAGTTTCGGGAATCACAAAGATTGGCAAAGGAACAAAACTTGATAATCAAGTTCATATTGGTCACGACACGATTGTTGGTGAAGATTGCCTAATGGCAGCGGGAGTTGGCTTGGCTGGATGCGTAAAAGTAGAAAACAACGTTATTCTATGGGGACAAGTAGGATGCGCAAGCGATGTTGTTATTGGAGAAAGTGCGATCGTATTAGCGCAATCAGGAGTTTCAAAGAATTTAGAGGGAGGAAAAACATATTTTGGCAGTCCCTGCGGAGAGGTAAAGGAGAAATTTAAAGAAATGGCAGCAATTCGTCAATTACCTGAATTACTAAGAAAATTCTAGCATGTTATTCACTCAAAGTAAAGACATTCATTACCAACTGGAGTTAAAAGACACTAAACTTAATTCTTTACTTGAAATAACCAATGCAATTAACTCTAATTCACCAATTGAACAATTATTAAAAATATTTAGCTTCATTCTCAAAGAGCAATTGAATTTCAAAAAATTTCTTTTGCTTCACTCGCAAGAAGAATGGAATTGCCTAGTTAAAATTGGTTATAAAGGAAAAACAGATCTTACCAACATCACCAAAGATTTTAATCGATTCAGAGAAATCACTTTGGTAGAATCATCCAATTCACCGTTGCTCAAAGAATTTCAAGCGGTCATTCCTGTCTATCATTTGGATAAACCCCTCGCCTATTTACTGATATCGACAAATCTTAAAATCGAAAATCTTGAACCGAGTCATTTTTCCTTTGCTCAAACATTGACAAATATTATTGCTGTTGCAGTAGAAAACAAACGCCTGGTTAGGCAAAATATAATCAAAGAGCGTATTTCTAAAGAACTTGAAGTTGCATCCGAAATGCAAAAACTGTTGTTTCCTTCTGATTTACCTTCGAATAGAAAAATGGATTTATCCGCAAAATATGTACCTAGACATGCAATTGGCGGTGATTATTACGATTTTATTCCCTTGGGAGATGAAGAATATATAATTTGTATTGCAGACGTTTCAGGAAAAGGAATTTCAGCTGCTTTATTAATGGCAAATTTCCAAGCAACAATTCGTACACTCTTTAAGTATCAGCGTTTTGAAATGCAGTTCCTGATGGAAGAATTGAATAAGAAAGTGATGCGAAGTGCGAAAGGAGAGAAATTCATAACTTTTTTCATTGCACATTACAATGCACACACCCGTACCATGAAGTATGTCAATGCCGGGCATAATCATCCAATCATTTTAAATGGAAGAAAAATAACATTATTGAAAGATGGCTGTATTGGACTAGGAATGCTTGATGAATTGCCATATGTACAAGTTGGGAAACTTACTCTTAGCCCAAACACCACTTTTGTACTATACACAGATGGTGTTGTTGAATTGGAAAATAATGAAGGGGAACAATTTGGGATAGAACGACTAATTAAAAACATTCAATCCTATGCTCCATTAAAAATGGAAGACATGAACAGTATTATTTTTTCCAAATTAGATGAGTGGAGAGATAAACTCAATTTTGTGGATGACACCGCGATTTTTAGCTGTAAGTTTTTCTAGAGGCACCAATAATTATCGAATAATATACATTTTACCCAAGCCTTTGTGGAAATAATCATCTGCTCCAGAATCAAGGTGTTTAATGTCTTGACCGTTAATCTTTGCTTTCACTCGATATAAATAAACTCCATTTGCCAAAGGGTCACCAAAAGCATCTTTTCCGTCCCAAGCAAATTCAGTGATATTTCTTCCAATTTGAATCGAACCGAGCTCATCCTCGTTGATTTCACGCACAACTTTCCCACTGATCGTCATTATTTGAATTTGCAAGTCATCTGGAATTTCATCTCCTGTTAAGGTAAAAACAAACCTAGTACTAGTCGAAAATGGATTAGGATAATTCATCATCTGTGTAATCATCGATTCATGAATGACCTCAAAGTTGATTATATATTCCAAATCACCAGATAAATTACCTGATTTATCTGTTCCTTGAACTAGTAAACTATAAACACCTGATTTCTCAAAATAGGCAGGATAGTTTATTTTGAATCGCTTATTCTGGCCATTTGCTGGAATCCATTGCATGATTGTATTTCCATTTGCATCAACAAAAGGAATCTTTTTTTGAATTCCATCTGGGTCAGTAAGGTAAATTCCAAATAAAGAAGTATCTGCATCTGAATCCATAATTAAATATGGGTTTTCATCTTTTAATGAAATGACAATTTCAGAAGTTGGTGCAATAATATCCTTGTTCATAATATGTTTTCCATTGAAAGTCACATCGAGAATAGGATTAATGTCTTCGCCAACAACTGTGAATGGAAACTGTAACAAATTGTTGATATGTGTCAACTCAGGCTGATCAAGAATAGTTTGATTTAAATCGGTATATGGATTTATTTCCATATAAAACCAATTATTTCCAATCAAACCATTCGTAGAAAATGAAATTGTGTCTTTAAGTAATCCACCAACAAGTAAAGAATCTTGCCTCGGGTAATTGATTGGATGTTTTATTTGATTTTGATCTAAAATGTAATATGAAACCAGTAAGGAATCCATTGGTAGACTACTTATGTTTTTTACATCTATAGCAAATTTAGCGACCTGACCTTCTTGTAAAGTGTCATTTGACGGTAACCAAACGTACCCATTTGAGGCATCAATAGCCCCCTCCGGCAAAGATTCATAAAGTACATGCCAATAATTCAATTGCGCTGGAGTCTGAAAAAGATTGTCTTCGTATTTTGAAATAAGTTTAATAAATGGATAACTATTGGCATCAATTAAATTCTGTACGTTCAAAATTGAATCTCCTGAGGTCAACATTGTATCAATTGAAAACTGATAAGCTCCGTATTGATTAAAAGTTTGAATTTCTAGCCTTGTTGTATCACCTGCGGTCAAATCCAGAGAATTATGTTTCCAAAAAACTGATTCCCAAGAAGCTGATGGACCTATCATTGGGGAAGTTTCACGACCAACTCCTTGTATTCCAGTAATTATTGTATCAAGGTATATATCCTCGTAATTTTGAGAATAAATTTGAACGGCAAAACTTGGGTCTCCTTTTCGCGTAAGAAAAATAAATGGTCTATTTGGACGAGTATAACTCATACTGTCTGCACCCATTGCTTGAAATGTTTCAACAATTCCAGAGTTCAGATTCTGCCACCAGTCATAACGTGTTGTCATAGGAGAATAAACCAGAATATAATCCCCATTTGGAACCCTATTTTCAACAAGATCTTGGAATGAATTCATTTGGGATGCATTATTTTGATAGAAACCAAAATATTTTGCAGGACGTGGATTGCAATATCCATTATCATTCATATTCCCGAAGTTATTATTTAGGTTTGAGCTTGTTGGGACATAGCGCGTTGCCCAAGGTTCAAGAGTTGCACGATCGATTACAGCAACATGCAATTTTGGAGTGAAATTACATATTCCATATTCTTGTTGAAAGCCATTCAAATACCAAGCATTTTCTAAAATAGCCGGTTCTTGTGTTGTTGCTTTTACTAAACACGTAATCTGAGCTTCAATTGGTTCAAATTGTCTTAATTCATTTGTTGAATTCAAGTTGACACCTAAAAAATTATTGGATGTAAACTGGTCAAAATCTGCTTGTCCCCAACCACTTTTATTTTGAATGTATTGAAAAGAACGATTTTTCCATATTGGATTATTTTCAACCAAAGCTACCCTCCAATAGTAAACGACGCTATCCTGTAAAACCAATGTTGAATTAACATTTGAAGAAACTAGCTTCCATTGTGAAGGATTAACTGATTTTACACCTCCCAAACCTGACGCTTCCGAATATCTTGCAAATGGCGAACTGAAATCAACTAGTGTATCAATTTCAAATCGATACGTGTTAAAAGCTGCTAATGGATTTACAGTCGAAGCATAAACAACAACGCTATCCTTTGGAACTACAGCAAAATTCTCAGGAAATATAGGTTCTATCCCATCAATATTGATGAAAAATGTCTTTGTTAACTGATTATTGGTGATTTCATCGTATTGTTCATCAACGAATGAAGGAATATCAACCTCAACTTTAAACTTATTTAGACCTATTCCAATGGATGGAACAAACGGAATTTTAACAAAAATCGTTTTTTCGTAGTTCATTCCTTGTATTGTTGTATGAAATATAGAATCAATACTTGAACCAGGAAAATCTCTTGTGATATGAATATTAAATGTATCTAATATCGATTTTCCCAAATTACGTAAGGTAATATTTATTTCCAATGAATCAGTAGCATATGAAATATTGGATGGACCAAAATTCACACGTGAATCAGTCAATTCAATCTCAGGTTTGTTGTGGTAATTAATTTTTAACATTGGATCGCCATGCAACGTCATTTGACAAAAGGTGGCTTCAATAATCAAATTTGGATTACCATTTAAAACTGAATCAACAGTATTTTTAATGTGGCTTGCCATTGTACCACCATAATTATACCTACTAAATTGCTTGTAGAAATTCTGCCCATATGCATTTAATGCAGATGTAAAACCATAATCAATTGTTCCTAAATAAGCAATTACTCCAGCGTTTGGTGTAAGAACAAAAGATTGTGAATTTGAAGAAGAATTATGAAAAATGTTACCATTGTAACATGAACTTGCTATTAGAAGAGGATATTTTCCCTGATTATTCCAATATTGCGGTTCATCAAGATTGATATCAAAACCACTTCCTGAGGTCGAAAAGTGGCCAAAGAAATTCATAACACTTACACCGTCACTTATTCTGTCTTTAACTGTTTGTAATTCTGTAGGTGAAATCGGGTTTGCATTGTCTTTCGCTACTAATGTTGCTTTACCAGCAAAATTACTTCCTTCCGCAATAACGCCCATTGTATTTAAAAAACTTTGAAAGCTAAGTTGTTCTGAAGAAGTAGAACCTCCTGAAAAATGAAGAATTTGCTTTTGCCAATCTTTAGTTTCTGAAGAGTAAACCGAATTTTGATTTTGCTGATTTTCGTATTCAATGACTTTCGTCAAATAAATCGCTAATTCTTCTTCAGTCTGGGCAGAAATTCTACCTGTTGGGATGAGTGGTGTATATTTATCTTGTCCTTCAAAATTAGATGTTATGCAAATATCACAAGAAGGTTGTCCAAACGATGGTACGAGGTTGTTTTGATAAGCAGATGCATTTGTTCTTGAACCAGGACCTAAATTGGTCACGGATGTAATATTTGCCTCTCGGATTCCCTTCCCAACCAAAAATAGACCAAGTGGTTTTTCAGTTGACAGATTATAAATCTGATGTGCAAATCGACGGATTCCATTAATATGCTTATTAATTCCACCACCATATTGCTGAAAAAGCTCATCCACATTAGCAAGAACTACATTGTTATTACCTCCTGCTACGGAACTGCGATATGCAGCATATTCAAATGTTTTGTTTTTCAACTTTGGCGGGTAAGCAAAAATCAATGCCTTTTCCAAATTCGGAATAGCAGCATAATTAGTAAAAGATCCTGTGCCATTTACCGCTTTTAATGTTGATACAAGGCTTACTGTAGAAGCATCTTGAATTAATAAAGTTTGTGTATTTGTAGCAGTTTCATTTGGGATTAGGCCTTGAAACTGACTTCCAACCTGAATTAACGGGATTTTCCTTGGTGTAGTACCTAATGATATCAAAATTGGAGAAGACATACTAGAAGCAGTAATATTCAACCGAACTTTACTTTGACTTTGAGCATTTAAAACATCGAAAAGAGCTATTGATGTCCCTGAAAAATTTGGAATTCTTGGGTATTTGAATGACCAGTAATTTATTGATTGGTAATCTGTTGCAACACCCAAATCACCTACAATTGAAACTTTATATCCTGTTATTCCAGAGGATGGTAAAATACTTACAGGAAACAGTTTTTTAGCATAAACAGTTTTATAACCCGTATAAATACTATCAAAAAGCAAATAGTTACCTGTTCCGATAGCGTGTTTTGTGTGATGATTTCCAAGACCATTGTTGAAGTATGCATTGGATGTTCCTACAACAATTGCGTTGTATTCAATCAATGGCGCTCCAATTCCTTGATAAATGTAATCTAATTGCATTGAGCTAATGTCCCATACATAGCCATTTGCTCCGTTCATTGGTGTTTTCCCCCATCCTTCACCATGAACGAAAAAGGAACTTGAAGCTTCTGAAGATTTTTCGCCTTCATTGTATTTTTCATTGTATGCTCCATACTTTTCGTATAAGACAAAGTCAGAAGCTGAAAATGAATTAACATTAACATCTGTCTCAACGATAATTCTTTTATTTGATGTAAGATTATTCCAAGTGAAAAAATACTGAATTGTATCGTTGTATAAACTATATTTTGGATTTCCAACCCAAGATGAATCATCGTACAAAGTATAGTCTAACCAGCTATCATTCCGTTCTGCATAGAACATGATAAAATCGCCAGGATTCAGAGCTCCATCCCCCCCGTCTTCAACAAGAATTGGAAGCTCTTTTTCTCTTCCAAAAACTTGAATATTTGATGAATTGAATTGCTGAACATCTATTCCAGAAGAGACGATTGAGTTGTAATCGATTTTGTAAAGTCCTGTTTGAACGATGTTAAAAGCATAGTACTTTTGATCGTAATTAATCCATTCATTTCCATAAGACTGTGCATTTAGAACATTTCCCAAATAACTCAGACAAATAAAAATTAAAAGATATCTCATTTTATTGCATTCTTAGGTTTATCCAATTTCAATCGCAATGAAAAGATGTGAGTGTAGTAATTTGCTGAGGCATCTCCTAGTCTTGTGAAAGCATAATCCAATGAAAAACCTTTAAAAGCTAATCCCATTCCTAAGTTCGGCTGAAAACCCCAATATTTAGATTCATCCATATTTGTGTATTGCTGAATACTGGAAACGCCACCTCGAATTTTAACTAAATCTTTAAATCCAACAAAAATTCCCATATGTGGATCAGCCGAAACTATACTTGATTTTATTAATACATTTCTCTTTCCATCCGTTGTTAAATCGACATCGATTTCACCTCCGGCATTCATCCCTTTTGAACCTAAATTAAATTTCCCTGCTCCTGCCAAAATAATTCTAGGAAGCGTCAATTCCATTCCGTTCTGTGGCAAGGTATTTCCGGTTGCTAAAAAAACATTTTTTGTTTCGTCATTCAAATCAAAAACCCAAGCATTGAATGTAGTTGAAACATCCCTTGCCATTACACCAAATTTCCAGTTTTTCGGTAATTGATATTGCCAACCTGCATCCAAACCGAAACCCCATGATTTTGCAAAATCTCCAACTTTCCGATAGATCACCTTCACTGTTCCTCCTAAACTCATTCCAGGCACTTTCAGTTTTCGTCCATAGGATGATAGAAAAGCATAATCACCTGCTGTAAAAGAACTAACGTTGTCATAATTGATTCGACCATTGTTGTCTATCAACTGAGTAGTGTTTGGTATATCATCTACTCCAAAACGAACAGCCGCAAAACCAAAAGTACTTTTGTCATCAATAGCATGCGAAAAACCCAAAAAATCGTATTTGGCAATTCCAGCAAAATATTCTGAATGCATGAAAGAAACTTCCAACCATTTGTTGCACTGTGTCAAACCAGCTGGATTCCAATAAATGGCATTTGTATTATCGATACCGGCAACAACTGCATTTCCTAATCCAAAGGACTCAGCACCTACTCCAAGTGCTAAAAATTCATTGGAATATTTTGGAGCAACTGTATTTTGAGCAAAAAACATTACCGGAACAAAATAAAAAAATGCCAAAATGTATTTTTTCATACTTTATATTTTTACTCTAATAACTTTTCTATTGCCAAAAAATTGTGTTCTTTGTGCCGTTATTCGGTTTGAATTGTAAATTTAAGCTAAAACAAGAAATTAACTATTATTTTATTTTTAAAAAAATTAATGCATGTTTAATCTGGCCAATCTTCTTACGGGAATGAATATGCTATGTGGATTCATTTCAATTATACTCGCACTTGCCGGAAGAATCGATATCGCTCCACTTTTCATTTTTGCAGGTGCAATTTTGGATTTTTTCGATGGTTTTGTTGCTCGTAAATTAGGTGTTTCAGGTCCAATCGGCAAACAATTAGATTCATTGGCCGACGTGATCACTTTTGGAGTTGCTCCCGGTATTTTGACTTTAGTAATGATTATACTTGGCATTGATTACAGTTCATTAATTCCGGTTGAGGAAACCGCAAGAACTTATCAAAATGATTTAACGTATTACGTTTATTTTCAGATTTCCGCGTGGGTGCAAGCTTTGTTTTATGGAGTTCCGAATAATTTTGATGCTTCCATAAAGTATTTACCATTTGTTGCGATGATCATTCCGTTTCTTTCAATGTTTCGTTTGGCAAAATTCAAGGTGGATGAGCGACAAAGCGACCGTTTTTTTGGAGTTCCAACACCATTAAATTCGATTTTCTTTGCCTTTTTTCCGTTATTCTTTTCTTTAAACATTAACAATTGGGCGCATCAAGGAAAAATTATCCATTTCATATTTGACTGCTACACAATAGCCGGAATTGCATTTTTAATGTCTTTGCTAATGATTGTAGATGTTCCGTTGCTTGCGTTGAAATTTAAAAACTTCACTTGGAATGAAAATAAATTTCGTTTTTTACTTGTCGGTAAGTCGTTAATAATTATTCTAATTTTTAAACTTTGGGCTATTCCGATTATTGTAATTTTGTACTTGATTCTATCATTGTTTGAAAATTATTCAACAAAAAAACATGAAATAAGCCAAAAGTAAAATTTGGATAAATACAATTAAAACACATATGAAATTCAAAGCTGAAATAGATGTAATGCCACACGATGCATTACTTGATCCTCAAGGAAAAGCCGTTACAAATTCCATGAAAAATGTTGGTTTGCCTGAAATCGAAGGCGTTCGTATCGGAAAACACATTCGCCTATTTGTTGATGCAGATTCTCTTGAAAGCGCAAACAATAAAGTGGATGAGGCTTGTAAAAAAATGCTTGCCAATCAAATCATGGAAAGTTATAGCTTTTCAGTTTCTCAATTGTAATTAATGAATTCTTCAGAAGGGTTTAGAACGTTTAACCCTCGCGAAAATAAATTTAACAATGAAGTTCATTTTTGTTCTTCCGAACGAGAAGTTGAAAATGCGTTGCAATCAGCCAAGGATGCTTTTGATTTTTACTCATCCATTGTTTTAGAAAAAAGAATTTCTTTTCTTTCTGCAATTAAAAGAAATATCCTCAAGCTCAAAGATGAAATTCAAATTGCTTATTGCGCTGAAAGTGGATTAAGCGAAGTTCGATTTGAAAGTGAATTTTTACGAACCGTCAATCAAATTCAGCTTTTTTGTGACTTCTTACAAAATGAATTCAACGAAATCGCAACATTTCAACCAGAAAACAAAGAACAAAAAACACCTTCGCTTAAAAAGAAGTTTATTCCAATTGGACCAATTTTAGTGATTGGTTCGAGTAACTTCCCATTGGCATATTCAACAATGGGAGGAGATACTGTAGCGGCTTTAGCAGCAGGATGCCCGGTAATCGTGAAAGCGCATCCAATGCATGTTGAAACAAGTAAGCTAGTCGCGGATTGCGTTTTTGAAGCTTTAAAAGAAGTGGATTTTCCCCAAGGAGTCTTTTCCCATTTAATAGATGATTCATATTCCGTTGCAACAAAATTAATTTGTGACCCAAGAATAAAAGGCGCTGGT
>CANGLG010000051.1 GCA_947454395.1 Flavobacteriales bacterium | reverse complement strand
TTCATTTTGCCACTGTCTTCAGTGAAACATGTTTCAGGAGCATTTATTTTCGCGTGTATGTATTCCGTGTTTAACATCACCAGTTACTTAGTAATTTATTAATTACATCTTGGACCACTTGCGAATTTATTTCTTCGAGTAATTTAGATTCAACGGAAGCTAAATTTACAGAAGCATCAAAGTCGGCAAATCGAGTTGAAACTAAATTAATGCTTTCTTCTTTTGGTTGAGTAGTATTGATTGTAAATTGAACCGATATTGTCAATCGATTTTTGGAAGCGTTATCATTTCCTTGAATTGCCAGAGGTGCAACATTGTAAGAACTGATTGCCCCTTCGATGTTTACTTCTCCTTTTCCGAATTGGGTATTCAAAAGCAACCGTGTATTATTTTGAATTCCATCTTTCAATTGTTCGGTAAGCAAGGGGCTGTAACTTAAGGGACAATTGGGAGCATTCACCTCTAATGTTTTAACTGTAAAAGTCTTCCATTCAGCTGGTGAAGAACCTGTATCTTTAAAGGAAACACTGCTAGGCCAACAAGATGAAAGCAAAAATGAAATTGATAAAATCAAAAATACCCTCATAAATCTATCAAGTTATATTCTTTGATTTTTCGATATAAAGTTCTTTCTGAAATACCTAATTCATTTGCAGCGTATTTTCTTTTTCCACGATGTTTTTCAAGTGCTTTTTGAATCAACTCTTTTTCTCGGTCTTCCAAAGACAAAGATTCTTCAATTTCCTCATGTATTTCGTATGGATCCACACTTTTTATCTGATAATTTGCTTCTGAAGCAGGGGCAGGTAAAACTCTTGGTATGGATGAAACAGAATCATTTAATTCCTGATAAATTCTATTCACGACTTCTGTTTGATCGGAATTCAATGGTGCGCTAACACCCTGTCCAATAACATCGATGACTAATTTTTTCAATTCTGTTAGATCCTTTTTCATATCAAACAAGAATTTGTACATCAACTCACGTTCTGAAAAATTATCGGGATTGGCGCCAACGACTGCAGGTACTTTTTCTGATTGCTGTGGTAAATATGAAGTGAGCATGAACCCGTCAATTTCTCTTTTGGTCTCAATCACTGACAATTGCTCCACTAAATTTTTTAACTGACGAATATTTCCTGGCCAAGGATAATTTTGCAAGACATGAACTGCATCTTCCGTCAATTTTATTGCTGGCATTCGGTATTTTTCAGCAAAATCGTGGGCGAATTTTCTAAAAATCAAATGTATATCCTCTTGCCTATTTCTTAATGCTGGTAATTGAATTGGAACAGTATTTAAACGATAAAATAAATCTTCTCTAAATTTTCCGGAAGCGATTGCTTGCTGCATATTTTCATTGGTCGCTGCAACAACGCGCACGTTTGTCTTAATTACTTTCGAAGAACCAACACGTATAAATTCTCCAGTTTCTAATACGCGCAAAAGTCTTACCTGAGTTTGCATCGGTAATTCAGCAACTTCATCCAGGAAAATTGTACCGCCATTAGCCACTTCAAAATATCCTTGTCTGCTTCCTGCTGCTCCTGTAAAGGAACCTTTTTCATGCCCAAAAAGTTCTGAATCTATTGTTCCTTCAGGGATCGCACCACAATTGACAGCAATGTATTCTCCATGTTTGCGTGAACTTATGTGATGAATTACTTGCGGAATAATTTCTTTTCCAGTGCCGCTTTCACCTGTAACTAAAACAGAAATATCAGTCGGTGCAACCTGAATGGCAACTTCTAAAGCTCTGTTCAGTAAAGGAGAATTTCCTATGATACCAAATCGCTGTTTTACTTGTTGAACATTCATGATTCAAAAATTAACATTTAGAAACAACCTCTCCAAGCAATGTAGCAGATGTACAGTCATCAATACGAACCATAACGTATTGCCCTTTTTGATATTCTGACTTTGGAAAAACTACCATTGAGTTTCTACCCGTTCTTCCGCAAAGATGTTCTTCCGATCTTTTAGATAATCCCTCAATCAGTACTTTCTGAACCGTTCTTATTTGCCGCTGATTCGAAAGTAAAGCATGAGAAAGTTGTTTTTCAATTATTTCATTCAATCTTCTACCTTTAACCTCTTCAGGTACATCGTCTTCGAACTTTCTTTCTGCAAGTGTTTTTGGTCGCTCAGAGTATTTGAACATGTATGCAAAATCATACTGAACGATATCCATTAGGGATAAGGTATCTTGATGCTCCTCTTCCGTTTCTCCGCAAAAGCCCGTAATGATATCGGTTGATATTGCACAATCTGGGATAATTCGTTTTATGGCATCTATTCTTTCAAGATACCATTCCCTAGAATAACCTCGGTTCATGCGATAAAGTACGTCCGAATGACCGGACTGAACCGGTAAATGAATGTACGGACAAATATTTTCGTATTTCGCCATTATTTCCAGAACATCATCCGTCATATCCTTTGGATGAGAAGTACTGAAACGCACTCTCAAATCAGGTGAAACAAGCGCCACCATTTCCATTAATTGAGCAAAATTGGTTGTTGGAAGATTTTCATCGCGAATTTCTCCTTTTGAAGAAATATTCCAGCGGTAACTATCCACATTTTGACCAAGTAACGTTACTTCTCGATATCCTTTTTCAAATAAATCTCGGCATTCTTGAACTATCGTTTGAGGATCACGTGAACGCTCACGCCCCCTAGTAAATGGTACCACGCAGAACGAACACATGTTGTCGCATCCACGCATGATTGTCACAAAAGCAGAAATCCCACCTTGATCCAAGCGAACAGGTGAAATATCAGCGTATGTTTCATCTCTAGAAAGTAAAACATTAACAGCTTTTTGTCCTGTACCAACTTCCTCCACCAAATTCGGTAAATCTCTGTATGCATCTGGACCAGCAACAAGATCAACTAGTTTTTCTTCTTCAAGCAAAGACTTTTTCAATCGTTCAGCCATGCAGCCTAAAATACCCACAACTAAATCGGGATTATCTTCTTTCTTCTTTTTGAAATCTGTCAATCGATTGCGGACACGTGTCTCTGCATTTTCTCTAATAGAACAAGTATTAATCAAAATTACATCCGCCTCCTCAATATTCCGTGTCGTCTGATATCCTTCCCCCGACATAATGGATGCAACCACCTCACTGTCAGAAAAGTTCATTTGACAACCATAACTTTCAAGGTAAAGTTTTTTTCCATTTGCCGCTGAATTATCAGAAGCTAAAATTGTTGCTTCACCCTGCATTCCCTCATCAATCACTTTATTTCCTATTGACATATTATATTTAAAAGGACGACAAAATTACAAAATTAAGCTTGTGTGACAAAATGACATAGTTAAAATATCTAAATGTCACATTCGAAATAATTTTTCATGAAGAAAAAAATCTTAACCATAGGTTAATAATAAAGCGAATAAAAAATCACAAAAAACAATTTGTTGATTCATTCCAAATACATTTACATTTGTGGCAAAATTTCTAACATGGCAAAAAATTTAGTTATTGTTGAGTCACCTGCAAAAGCGAAAACAATTGAAGGATATCTCGGAAAGGATTTTATCGTAAAATCAAGCTTTGGACACGTTCGAGACCTTGCAAAAAAAGGGCTTTCAATTGACATCAACAATCACTTCTTGCCTAATTACGAAGTCACTTCAGATAAAAAGCAAGTAGTCGCCGAATTAAAAAAATTAGCAAAAGAAAGTGAAGTTGTTTGGCTTGCTACGGATGAGGACCGCGAAGGAGAGGCTATTTCTTGGCACTTATATGAAACGTTGGGATTAGATAAAAAAGATACCAAAAGAATAACATTCAACGAAATTACCAAACCAGCAATTCTAAAAGCGATTGAAAACCCTAGAAAAATTAATAAAGAACTCGTAGATGCACAGCAAGCGCGAAGAGTTTTGGACCGAATTGTTGGGTTTGAATTATCACCCGTTTTATGGAAAAAGGTTCGACCAAGCTTGTCCGCAGGAAGAGTTCAATCCGTTGCTGTTCGATTGATTGTGGAAAGGGAAAAAGAAATTGATGCGTTTAAATCAAATCCTTTTTTCAGAATCAATGGCCAGTTCAAAGCATCAAAAGGTTCATTGAAAACAGAATTTTCAAGGTCACTTGATTCAGAGAATGAAGCCGAGATTTTACTCAACGAGTGCAAAACAGCTAACTTTTTTGTGGAGGAAATTCAACAAAAGCCAGCAACTAAAACCCCTGCTGCGCCATTTACAACCTCCACTTTACAGCAAGAGGCGAGTTTAAAACTTGGCTATTCAGTAACCAAAACAATGTCAGTTGCTCAACGATTGTATGAAGCAGGACTTATTACATACATGAGGACTGACTCCGTAAATTTGTCGGACACAGCAATTCAAGCTGCCAAAGCCGCAATTGAAAAAAATTATGGCTCACAATACTCGAAGACGAGAAAATACACAACGAAATCCGCAGGTGCTCAAGAAGCTCACGAGGCTATTCGTCCAACCGATTTTAATCGCTCTGAAATTGATGGAGATAGAGATGAAGTTAAACTTTATGATTTAATTTGGAAGCGAGGTATTGCAAGTCAAATGTCTGATGCGCAACTTGAACGAACCACAATAAAAATTGGTGGTCTGTCCGGAAAGGACTATTTTTCTGCAAAAGGTGAAGTAATTAAATTCGATGGCTTTTTAAAGGTTTATATCGAATCTAATTCCGATGAAAACGAAGACGATGAAATGGAATCGTTGTTACCGGCCGTTGAAAAAAATGAGATGCTATCAATTACCGGAATTACCGCAACGGAGAGATTTACACGTCCTCCTTCTCGATTTGTGGAAGCATCTCTTGTGAAAAAACTAGAAGAATTAGGAATTGGTAGACCTTCAACCTATGCTCCTACGATTTCAACGATTCAAAAAAGAGGGTATGTTGAGAGAAAAGAAAGAGAGGGAGAATTGAGAAATTACACCGTACTTTCATTAAATAATGGCTCAATTGCAAAAGAAATCAAATCGGAAACCACTGGGAAAGATAAAAACAAACTGTTTCCTACTGATATTGGAGTAGTAGTTACTGATTTCCTGAATGCACATTTTGAAAGAATAATGGATTACAACTTCACCGCAAATGTGGAGGCTCAATTTGATGAAATTGCCGAAGGGAAAATTGAATGGACAAAAATGATGGACGGCTTTTACAATCCGTTTCATGAAAATGTAGAGTCAACGCTAGAACATTCAGACCGTGCAACAGGTGAAAGAGAACTTGGTAATCACCCAGAATCCGGGAGAAAAATCATTGCACGAATTGGTCGCTTTGGACCAATGATTCAAATTGGCGATGAAAAAGTTGACGGAGAAAAAGCATTGTTTGCTTCCTTGCAACCAAACCAATCGATAGGATCAATAACGTTGGAAGAAGCGTTAGAACTATTTAAATTACCTCGCTTACTTGGAGAACATGAGGGACAGGCAATTAAAGCGAATGTTGGTCGTTTTGGACCGTATGTTCAATTTGGAAAAACCTTTGTTTCTATTCCAAAAGATGAAAATCCAATCTCAATTACATTTGAAAGAGCTTTGGAATTAATTTCAGAGAAACAGAACGCTGACGCCAACAATTTAATTAAAACTTTTCCGGAAAGAGAGGATGTGCAGCTGTTAAACGGAAGATATGGAGCGTATTTAAAAATAGGCAAAAACAATTATAAACTTCCAAAGGGAACTGAGCCTGCTGGTCTTACACTCGAGGAATGTTTAACCATAGCAGAAAGTCAAGGCACAAAATCAGGGGCAAAAAAGACAGCAAGAAAAAAATAATAAATGAGGAATTTTTATATTTTTATACTTTTGCATCATGAACGGAAGTGTTAACAAAGTCATTCTTATTGGAAATCTAGGTAAAGATCCTGAAATAAGAAGATTGGAAAACGGTGTGGTAATAGCCTCATTTCCGCTTGCAACATCAGAAACTTTCACTGACAAATCCACTGGGGAAAAGAGAGAAACAACTGATTGGCATGATATTGTTTTATGGAGAGGATTAGCCGAGGTCGCTGAAAAGTATATCCGAAAAGGAACAAAGGTTTATATTGAGGGGAAATTGAAAAAACGTTCTTGGCAAGACAAAGAAGGAAATAATCGTTATCTAACAGAAATAGTAGGCGACGAATTGACGATCCTTTCACGGCCTGAAAACAATGATCGCTCACATTCCGGTTACTCACCTGAGGGAAAGCCAGCAATGCCCTCACCAATGCCTGATTTGAATTCATCTTCGGATGACAATGTACCGTTCTAAGTAATATGAGCAGCACCGAACCTTCCAGTCAAAGCTTCAATCAAATAGCTGAATTTGGTTTCAGTTTATCCACTGTTATTTATATTTTGTTAGTTCTTTTACTTCTGTTTATTGCTGCAATGATGTCTGGATCTGAATCGGCATTTTTCTCGTTGAAACCTGCTGAAACAGATGCACTGAAAAAAGAAAACACACCGAAATCTAAACTAATTCTTGAATTGATTTCCAAACCAAAAGAGTTGCTAGCTACGCTTTTAATCATTCATAATTTTGTAAATGTTGGCGTCGTAATTTTAACAACCTTCATTTTGGATCAGTTAATCAAAGCAGAACCAGGTTCTGAACTGACCCGCTTTTTATTAGAAGTAGTTGGAATCACACTATTAATTTTGCTAACAGGAGAAGTAATTCCCAAGATTTTTGCTACAAGAAATTCATTACGCGTAGTCAATTGGATGGTCTATCCTCTCAATTTTTTCAGAACAACCCCACCGGTTTCTTGGTTAAAAAGCGTTTTAGTGAAAGGATCATTTTTCCTTCAAAAATTGACGAGAAGCACTGTAAAAATAACAACTGACGAACTGGAACAAGCACTTGCCTTGACCAAAGAAGATTCCGATTCGGAAGAAGATCACAAAATTTTGGAGGGGATTGTACGTTTTGGTAAAACCGAAGCTTGTCAAATAATGACACCGCGTATTGAAGTAGAAGCCATTAATGCAGAATCTGATTTCGAGGAAGTTCTTAAATTTATTTTGGAAGCAGGATATTCAAGAATCCCCGTTTACAAAGACTCTCAGGATAACGTGATTGGAATTCTTTATATTAAAGACCTTCTAAACTTTTTAAATAAAGACAAATCTTTCAATTGGAATGAAGTTTTGAGAAAACCATTTTTCATTCCAGAAAACAAAAAAATAAATGACCTTTTGCAAGAATTCAGAAAAATGAAAATGCACATGGCAGTTATTGTTGATGAATATGGTGGAGCAAGTGGCATTATCACTCTAGAGGATATTCTAGAAGAAATTGTCGGGGAAATTACAGATGAATTTGATGAAAATGATATCCCTTACGTTAAATTGGATGATAGTACTTTTAGTTTTGAAGGTAGAACTTCTTTAAACGATTTTTACAAGATTATTGAAGACGAAGGAAATGCATTTGAAACATTAAAAGGGGATTCTGAAACTATTGGTGGATTTATTATTGAGCAAACCGGAAGAATCCTTAAGAACAATGAATACATAACCGTTTCGAACTACAAATTAATTGTTGTCTCTTCAGACAAGAAAAGAATAAAAACAGTAAAAGTTTTAAAACTTAGTAACCATGAATAGGTTTTTTATTTCATTCTTGGGATGTTCATTAATCATTCTTCTATACGCTTGCAACGGAGATTCGGTTGTTCCAAAACCACCAACTTACCTTAGAATGGATCTTCCAGACCATACTTACCGAACAGTATCTGACGCCTGTCCATACGAATTAAAATTAGCCGAGATTTACAACTACAAACCGTGTTCTTTTGAACAATCCAACTTTTGTGTTCAACACATCGATTTAGGACCATTGAATGGTTCCTTATTCCTTTATTACATTGATATACCATCGAAAGATTCGTTACCAGAAATTATTAACTATGCTAATGACAAAGTTGACGAACATAAAATAAAAGCTGATAAAATTGATTTCAAACAGATTATAAACCCGAAGAACAATGTTTATGGTACCTTTTTTGAATTGAAAGGTAATGTAGCTACCAATTTTCAGTTCTATCTTACTGATTCAGTTAAACATTTTTTGAGGGGCGAAATTCTCCTGAACTGCCGACCAAATTATGATTCTCTTCGTCCTTCCCTTGAGTATTTAAAGGTTGATTTAATGGAAATGGTAAACAATTTCCAATGGAAAAACAGAAAAAAATAGTTGCCTTATCGTTAGGTACAAACCTTGGTGACAAAGCAAAAAATATTCAACAAGCGATTGAATACATTCAAAAGCATATTGGAACCATTCTTAAAAAATCAAACGATTTTAATAGTGAACCTTGGGGATTTTCAAGTTCAAATGACTTCTTAAATTGCTGTTGCTTGACAGAGAGCATGTTAGAACCTGAAGAACTTCTCCTGAAAATAAAATTTATTGAAAATGAAATGGGGAGAACTTATTCTGAGCAGGGTTATCAAGATCGAATTATTGATATCGACATAATTTTTCTTGAATCAGAAGTATTTGAATCAGAAATATTAAAGATTCCACATCCCTTGTTTCGTCAAAGGGACTTTGTTTTGCAACCGTTATCTGAAATTTCAAATCAGTTGGACCCTGTGACATTTATTTCGGTAAATCAACTCACAAAATAATGTTTATAATATTTTCTTTTGTTTCCAAAATTGGATCGAAATCAATTAATTTGTTATTACTTTTGCGCAGATTATAAAATTATATATAATGAAAATGAATCGAATAGCAGTGTTTTCAATTGTTGGAAGTGCAATTTTATCTCTAACTTCTTGTGATTTAGTTAAAGACTTCACATACAATGTAAGCCCAAATCCACTTGAAATGCACGGTGACAGTGTTAAAATTTCTTTTGTGGTAAACGTTCCTGCAAAAGGAATCAAGAAAAAAGCTAAAGCTGAAATAACACCAAAATTAGGCAACACAGCTGTAGGTACTTGGGTAGTTCAGGGTGAAAAAGTTACAGGTAATGGAAAAACGATTACATTCAAACCAGGTGGCTCGGCTACTTTTGATGTCGTTTTACCATATGATGCTTCATTTGAAGCTGCTGATTTGAAACTAACAGGAAAAGTTTTTAAAGGAACGAAAGAAAAAGCGGATATTCCAGAAACAAAAATTGCAGACGCTACAATTATTACTCCTCTTCTTGTTAAAAAAGAATTTAAAATGATTCTAGAGGACGATGCTATTGTAAGAAGTTCCAATAAATCTTTTGATGCAAAAATCAATTTTGATAGAGCGAAATCTATTGTAAAGCCTAATGAATTAAAAGATAAAGATATAATTGAATTAATTTCATGGTTACGTGTTGCTCAAACAAATCCAAAAATCACGATCAATTCAATTGATATCAAAGGATATGCATCACCTGACGGAGAAGAGTCAAAAAATGAAACTCTTTCATTTGATAGAGCTAGAGAAGCAAGAACTGCTCTAATTGCTTTGATGAAAAAAGATAAATTAATAGCATTTACAGATACTTCTAAATACTCGCTTTCTAAATTTGGTGAAGATTTTGAAGGATTTAAAGCGCAATTAGCACAAACAACTTCAATATCGGAAGCAGACAAAAATTTATTTGTTAGAATACTTGAAATGTCTAAAGACGCAAAACAAAGAGAAACTGAAATGATTAATCTAGGTAAATCATACACGGCTCTAGAAAAAGACGTTTTCCCTGCAATCAGAAGAACTTCAATTGTTGTTAATTACACTTTAGCAGGAATGACAGATGAAGAATTGAAAGCTGCTTCGGTTACAAAACCTGATTCTCTTGGAGTTGAAGAATTATTGTTTGTTGCCGGAAAACTTACAACTGATTTAAATGAAAAGGGTCGTTTATATGAAGTTGCAGCAAAAAATTTCTCAGGTGATTATAGAACTCACAATAATCTAGGTGCAGTTAAGTTTTTACAAAACAAAATGCCAGATGCTAAAAAGAGTCTTGAAAAAGCAAATTCGGTTAAAGACAATGCTATTTCTAAAAACAATTTAGCAGGTATTGCAATTCTAGAAGGTGATAGAACTCAGGCTCGCAAATTAATGAATCAGGCTAAAGGTGCTAAAGACGCAGCAGCAGTTGGATACAATACAGCAATCCTTGATATACTTGATGGAAAATACAGCTCAGCAGCTGGTTTAATTAAAGAAAATTCATTCAACAAAGCTTTAGCTTCAACATTATTAAACAATTATGAAGATGCTAAGAAAGCGTTGAATGGTGTTAGCGAAACAGCAGAAACACTTTACTTGAAAGCGATTATTTCTTCAAGAAGCGGTGAAGGAACTGATGCTGTTGTGAATCATTTGAAAAGTGCATTTGTGAAAGATGCTTCTTTAAAAGAAAAAGCAGCAAGAGATAGAGAATTTATCAAAATTTTTAACGATTCTAATTTCAGCTCAGCTGTTAGATAATTAAAAAGTAATTTTCCTTTTATATTTAAAATCCCAGTTATTAAACTGGGATTTTTTTTGTATTAATAACTCTTAATTTCATTTGAGTTATTCTCATTTTGTTCTGTATGAACAAAATGACTGAGTTATCCACAATTTATTTCTTTGGAGGGAATAAATCTCTACTTTCGCAACATGATTCGATTGTTCCTCGAAAATCGTATTGGAGTTCTCTTAATATTACCGTTTTATATCGGATTTTATCTATTTCTGAACTCACAATTTCCCTATTATAAAGTAGTTGGCGAAGCGAATTTGGGATTTTGGAGTGATGCATTAAATGGCCCTTTGTGGATTTATCAGCTTTTATCTGGATTTTTCATTTTATTCAATGCGGTTGGATTAAACTGGATCTTCAATAGTCATGAATTTCTTGATAAAAACTCATATATCGTTTCTTTGTTGTACGTAGTTACCATGAGTTTTTATCATTCGTTTTATAGTCTAGATGGATTACTTGTTGCTCAAACATTCATCATTCTAATGCTTTCTCAATTTTTTCTTTTAAAACAAAATTCAGACGGTAGAAGAAACGTATTTAATGCATTCTTCTTTGCAGGAGTGGCAGCAACTTTTCATCCACTCATGCTGCTTTCTTTACCTGTATTATTCGGAATGATTTTGATTATCAGGCCATTTGTTTTCAGAGAAATATTTTTAGGTGTTTGTGGCTTTTTGGTGCCACTGACTTATGCCTTGGTATTTTTATGGTTTAACAACTCGGGACTGGATTTTAAGATTCTTGATAGTGCCTCTAATTTTCAATTGCAAACCGACTTCATCGTTACATTCGTTTTCTTCGGAATACTTCTCGCACTTGGGACTTTTAGCTTACGTACTCGTATGCAAAAATCCTCAATTCGTTTAAAAAAGCAAATTCAGATTATCTGGCTAATGGTTTTCATCGCAATTGTTTTCGGTTTGATTGACTTCTTGTATTTTCATCAAATTGAACGATTTAGTCTCTTGATGATTCCTTTGTCAATATTATTAACCTATTCTTTTCTGCACAAATCTTACGGAATTATTGCCTCGATAGTATTTTACTTAACAATCATCTATTCGATTGTTAAATTTTTTATTGTTCTCCCAAGCCCAGACTTGTAAATTAACTAACTTTGAAATAAATAAATTGAAATGAAATTTGGAGTTGTAACTTTCCCTGGTTCGAATTGCGACCAAGACATGATCTATGTTCTGAAAGACCTTTTAGGACAATCAGTTGAAACTTTGTGGCACAAAGACACAGATTTGAAAGGTGTAGATATGGTTGTTTTGCCTGGCGGTTTCTCTTACGGCGATTATTTACGTTCCGGAGCGATTGCCAAATTTTCTCCAATAATGACTGAAGTTATCAAACATGCCAACAAAGGCGGTTATGTAATGGGGATTTGCAATGGATTTCAAATACTTACTGAATCCGGATTATTGGAAGGAGCTTTATTGCACAACAATAATCAGCGATTCATTTGCAAAAATGTTCATTTAAAACCAGTCTCTAAAAGTGCTGCAATCACAAAAGATTTAAATTCAAATCATGCTTACAAAATTCCAATTGCTCACGGAGAGGGTAGATTTTACGTATCAGAAGAAACAATAAAATCAATTGAAGACAACGATCAAGTTTTGTTTAGATACTGCAGCGAGAGTGGCGAAATAAGTGACCAATTTAACCCGAATGGTTCTTTACAGAATATTGCTGGAATTACCAATAAAACGAAGAATGTCTTTGGGATGATGCCGCATCCAGAGAGGGCAGCAGATGACCAGTTGAATAACCTTGATGGGAAAGCATTCTTTGAATCGATTTTAAAACATTGTTCATGAAAGTACTTTTATTGGGATCAGGAGGAAGAGAACACGCACTTGCATGGAAAATTGCACAAAGTTCGATTCTTGACGAATTATATATTGCTCCAGGAAATGCAGGTACAAAGCAACATGGGAAAAATGTAGCCATTTCACCAACAGACTTTGAAGCTGTCAAGCAATTTGTTTTGGATAATGGAATTGAAATGGTAGTTGTTGGACCAGAGGAACCACTTGTAAATGGAATTTACGACTTTTTTATTGCCGATGAAAAACTAAGGAAAATTCCAGTAATTGGTCCAAGTAAATTTGGAGCTCAATTGGAAGGAAGTAAAGATTTTGCAAAAGCATTCATGGCTCGTCACAAAATCCCAACTGCAAAGTACGCCACTTTTACAGCTAATACGCTCAAAGAAGGACAGGAATTTCTAAAAAGTATGAAACCTCCTTATGTTTTAAAAGCAGACGGTCTGGCAGCAGGAAAAGGGGTGTTGATAATCAATGATTTAACAGAAGCTCAGTCAGAACTAAAAAGCATGCTTGAACATCAAAAGTTTGGCGAAGCTAGCAGCAAAGTTGTCATAGAGCAATTTTTAGATGGGATTGAACTTTCAGTTTTCGTTATTACAGATGGTGAATCGTTTAAATTACTTCCGGAAGCGAAAGATTATAAACGAATTGGAGAAGGAGATACCGGTCTAAATACAGGAGGCATGGGAGCAATCTCCCCTGTTCCATTTGCTGACAGTGCATTTATGGATAAAGTTCATAACCGCATTATTGTACCGACTGTAAAAGGATTAAAAAGTGAAGGAATTGCATATAAAGGATTTATCTTTTTTGGTTTAATCAATGTAAAAGGTGACCCATATGTAATTGAATACAACTGTCGCATGGGAGATCCGGAGACGGAAGTAGTCATTCCAAGGTTAAAATCCGATATTTTAGACTTGTTCGAAGGGGTGGCAACAAATACATTGTCAGAAAGAGATATTCAATTCATTGATAAAAGTGCTACAACCGTAATGATGGTTTCTGGAGGATACCCCGAAGCCTACGAAAAAGGAAAATCCATTTACGGATTAAATACTATAGCAGAAAGTATTGTTTTTCATGCAGGGACAACATCAGATGGCCCATCAATTTTAACAGCAGGCGGACGT
>CANGLG010000050.1 GCA_947454395.1 Flavobacteriales bacterium | reverse complement strand
TATACATTAAATTTCGCAACTCCTCTTCATTCATCGGCGCAGAAACGATCATATTCGGAATCATACGCATGTATGCAATATCATAAGCTCCGTGGTGCGTTGCTCCATCTGCTCCAACTAATCCACCCCGGTCGAGACAGAAAACAACATTCAAATTTTGCAGTGCGACATCATGTAATACCTGATCGTAGGCACGTTGCATGAACGAAGAATAGATGTTACAAAACGGAACCAATCCTTGTGTGGCCAAACCCGCACTGAAAGTAACCGCATGTTGTTCGGCGATTCCAACGTCAAAACTACGATCCGGCATCGCTTCCATCATGATATTCAATGAACATCCTGAAGGCATTGCAGGCGTAACACCCATGATTTTTTCGTTTGTTTCTGCTAATTCCACAATCGTGTGACCAAAAACATCTTGGTATTTCGGCGGTTGCGGTGATTTGGGAACAATTTTTACAATTTCTCCTGTTTCTTTGTTAAAAACTCCTGGCGCATGCCATTTCGTTGGATTCCCTTCCTCAGAAAATTTATATCCGGCGCCTTTTCTAGTTAAACAATGCAAAATTTTCGGGCCAGGAATGTCTTTTAAATCTTCCAATACTTTTGCCAATCCAATTACGTCATGACCATCAACTGGACCAAAATACCTGAAATTTAAAGCTTCGAATAAATTACTTTGTTTCAACAAACTTCCTTTCAGCGCATGAGATACTTTGGATGCTATCGTTTGTGCATCCGGTCCAAATTTTGAGACTTTCCCTAACAATTTCCAGACTTCGTCTTTCACTTTGTTGTAGGTGTGTGAAGTTGTTATATCCGTCAAATATTCTTTCAGAGCTCCAACATTTGGATCAATCGACATGCAATTGTCGTTCAAAATCACCAATAAATTAGCGTCTTTTTCAAAACCAGCATGATTCATTCCTTCAAAGGCTAAACCTGCTGTCATGGCACCATCACCAATCACGGCAATGTGTTGTTTTTTTAAATCTCCTTTATAACGATTTGCTACAGCCATACCCAGTGCAGCTGAAATTGAGGTAGAGGAATGCCCAACTCCAAACGTATCATATTCACTTTCTGATCTCTTTGGAAAACCTGAAATTCCACCTTTTAATCGGTTTGTATGAAAACGCTCTCTTCTTCCTGTTAGAATCTTGTGACCATACGCTTGGTGACCAACATCCCAAACCAATTGATCTTCAGGAGTATTGAAAACATAATGCAATGCAACTGTTAATTCAACAACACCTAAACTCGCCCCAAAGTGGCTGTTTCCTATTTCAGAGATAACATCTACAATATAATCGCGCAATTCATTTGAGATTTGCGGTAAATCGTCGATTTTGAATTTATCTCTAAGATCTTGTGGAAAATCAATTTGAGAAAGGAGTGGTCCGGCTTGGTAATGCATCATTGTTATTAGAGCTACAAAAGTAAATCAAACTATCGTTCTTTATAACACAAAACGATGTAAATAGTTCAAACATTATGTAATACGGCTTTTTTTAACAAAAGTTTTTCTTTCTAAAAGAAAAGCCACGGATATAAAAATAAGAACCAATATGTTGTGTAAAATAAAATCTAAAAAGCTGGAAGCCGTTTGTATTCCGGAACCAAACCAATAAAGCAAAAGTGCTAAACCAATAAAGATGAAAAACTTCTTTTGGTTGTAAGGAATGGGATAATATCGCTGTCCAAGAAAATAAGAAATCATCATTTGCATCAGGTAAACAATCAAAGTTGCCCATGCGCTTGCCATATAACCATACTTTGGGATGAATAACACGTTAATAGCAATTGTTGTTAAAGCTCCAATAATAGCAATATAAGCTCCAAATTTTGTTTTACCGCTTAATTTATACCAAATACTTTGGTTGTAATAAATACCAAGAAAAACATTGGCCATTAGTAAAATTGGTACGACCGCCAACCCTTCCCAATAGCTTTTGTTTTGAATGAAATACTTAAAGATATCAATGTTTAACGAAACAACTAAAAAGACTAAGCAAACCATTGCAATAAACAGATTCATGACATTTACATACACCTTGTTTCTGTCTTCATTTTTCATTTGAGAAAAGAAAAAGGGCTCGGCGGCATAACGATAAGCTTGTAATAGAATCGTAACAAGCATCGCTAACTTGTAACAAGCACTGTAAATTCCAACTTCCGATTCTGCTTCATGAAACGAGCCGGGAATAAGTGGGTCATAGATGATTTGTTTCAATAAAATTCTATCTAGAGTTTCATTGATAATTCCTGCAAAACCAGCTATGACCAACGGAATGGCATAAATTAACATGGTCTTTGTCAATTGCCAATCGATCTTAAATTTGATTTTTGCAAAAACATTGTAAAGCAACAAAGGCTTAATTAATGAGGCGCATAGATTTGCAACCAAAATAAACAATACACCCTCCTCCGGTCTTGTTGCATCGAAGAGATAAAGCATGAAAAATAAATTCAGTACAATGTTAATTCCAATCGATGCAAACTGAATACCAGCAAACTGCATGGCTTTTTCTTCTGCTCTCAATTTTGCTAGCGGTAAAGCTGTAATCGCATCTGTACAAACAATTGCGCCAAGTAAGATAATGTATTCATTGTGTCCGTCTAAAATGATTAATCGCTCAATATCATTATTGAACATCATCAAGGCAATGAAGAACATCACACAAACTCCGGCTACTGTTAAAAAAGCATTTGAAAAAGTAGCGTCCTTTTCCTCATTATCTTGAATAAACCTAAAATAAGCCGTTTCCATTCCAAAAGTTAACAAAACAATCAAGAATGCCACCCAAGCGTACAATTCAGAAACTACACCATAGTCGGCTGGATCAGCAAACACGTAAGTATAAAGCGGAACTAAAAGATAATTAAGCAACCTCCCAATAATGGAAGATAGTCCATAAACTGCAGTTTGACCCAATAAACGCTTGATGGGATTTGACATTTACCCTCTAAAGTTTGGTTTTCTTTTTTCTAAAAATGCGGTCGTCCCTTCTTTGAACTCAGAAGTTCCGAAACACTTGCCAAATTCTTCTATTTCTTTATCAAAACCATTTACTCCACTTTCAAAACCGGCATTAACCGCAGCTATAGCAGAACGAATCGCCATTGGTGAATTTGGGATAATTTTATTTGCGATTTCTTCACATTTTGCCAATAAATCTTGCGGTTCAACCACGTAATTTACTAAGCCCCATTGCAAAGCTTCGTCGGCTTTAATCATTCCAGCGGTAAAAATCATTTCATTTGCTTTCCCTTTTCCAACAAGCTGTGGTAAACGTTGTGTACCGCCATATCCAGGAATAACACCCAAGGAAACTTCCGGTAAACCCATTCTTGCATTATTAGATGCGACACGGATATGAGCAGACATTGCTAATTCCAAACCTCCACCCAAAGCAAATCCATTCACAGCAGCAATTACCGGGGTTCCTAAATTTTCAATGAATGAAAACAATGTTTGTTGTCCTTTTAAAGCCAATTCACCACCTTGCGAAATTGTAAAATCAGCAAATTCTTTGATATCTGCACCAGCAACAAAAGATTTCTCTCCGCTTCCTGTCAATATTATTACGCCTATCGTTTTATCTTTTTCTGCTGTTTTTATCGCCACGTGCAATTCTGCAATCGTTTCTTTGTTTAAAGCATTTAGTTGAGACGGTCTGTTTATTGTGATTACAGCCAAATTCTCTTTCTTCTCAACAATTAAATTCTGGTACATAATTTCTGATTTTGGAGGTTAAAGATAATTAGATTGCCCAAGTTGATTTATTTTTCCAACTAAAATTAAATGTAATCGGAGCTTAACTTGTAATTCTTTGTAATTTTGCTACCCATGTCTGACGTTGCGATTTCAAAACCCTCCAAGCTCAAAATTTATTTGGTATTCACCAAATTCAGACTTTCATTTTTGGTAATTCTTTCCGCTTTATCGGGATATTTATTTGCCGGGGGAACAAGTTTGTTGGAAATTTTCCACTTGATGGTCGGTGGCACGTTGGTTACCGCTGCTTCAAATGGCGCCAATCAAATTTGGGAGCGAGAATTGGATGTCATCATGCATCGTACAAAAAACAGACCGCTACCACAAGGTTGGATGACATTGAAAGAAGCCTATTTCGTTTGTACTTTTTCGCTCGTGGTTGGAACCGTTTTGCTTTACCTCATTAACTGGCAAAGTGCAGGACTTGGTTTATTGGCATTCATTTCTTATGTTTTTATATACACTCCGATGAAACGTGTAAGTCCGTGGGCCGTATTTGTTGGGGCTTTTCCTGGAGCAATTCCACCCTTTTTAGGAGCGATTGCAGCAACCGATAAATTTGGTTTTTTACCGGGAATATTATTCTTCGTTCAATTCACCTGGCAATTCCCTCATTTTTGGGCAATTGCGTGGGTTTTGTATGACGACTACAAATCAGCAGGTTTTTCATTGTTACCATCCAAGGAAGGAAAATCAAAACAATCAGCATTTCAAATTATGGTTTATTCCTTAGCATTAATTCCATTTAGCTTGGTTCCTTGGTTACTCGGTTGGACAGGAAATATTACGCTTGTGGTTGCATCAGCATTGGGAATTGGCTTTTTTGTTTATGCTTACAGACTTTTTATGAGTTGTGAAACTTCAGATGCACGAAAACTAATGTTTGCTTCATTTGTTTATTTACCAATCATACAATTTGTGTATGTCTTCGACAAAAACTCGGATGTTATTAATGAATTAATGAAATAAATTTTGTCATGAACTACGAAAAACAACTTGACCCTCAGGTAAGGGAAAAAATGAGAAAGAACCTCGTTTACGTTGGGATATTTTCCATTGTAATGTTATTTGCCGGTTTCACATCCGCTTACATCGTAATGATGGGCGATTCATTTTGGCTTAAATACCCCATGCCAAATGGTTTTTGGTTAAGCTCAATTACAATTGCAGCAAGTAGTTTGACCTTTGTTTTAGCCATTCGTTCAGCTAAAAAAGACCAACAAGGAAAACTTAAAGCATTTATGTCTTTAACTGTGTTACTAGGTATACTGTTCGTTTTCTTTCAATTTTTAGGCTACAAAGAACTTGTAAATGAAGGAATAAACCCAGTAAATAATCACATTATTGTAACTGACGGAAGATATGGAGATTATTTTGAAGTTCGTTACAAGGGTAATTTGATTCAAGTAGATGGAAACAAATTCATGATTAAAGGAAAAGAACTTTCAGATAAAGAGTTTTCTGAGTATCAATCTTTCATGAAACAATTTGAAAGAGTGAAGCAAAACAAACCGTTAACTCTTTCAAATGACAATAAAAACTTCGAGTTGGTTTTTGAATCACAACCCGTTTTGATAAAAAACAAGCGCCTCTTTAAAAACGATTCAACAGCTTTAGACTTTGTTGATGAAATGCGTTTGAGTTTTCTAGCGCTGCATGCGAAAGATAAAAGAGGGGATTTTTTCATCCGTGGTGAAATGGGTAAAGATTTCCATTTATACTACAAAAGCAAGGAATTGAATTACAAAGACAGAAGTTTTTACGTAGAGGAAAAAAAACTCGAGCCGTATCTTCAAATTAAAGCAATGGAAACGGCTGACACCGCTTCTAGCTTTTTGTATTTAATTTCGGTTTTACACGTATTACATATTTTAGTTGCCTTAATTTATTTAATCAGGCTCACAATACACTCATTTTCAGGGAGATTCAATTCATCTGAAAACTTATCACTAAGGGTCGGTGGAATATTCTGGCACTTTTTAGGTCTTTTGTGGGCTTATTTATTATTATTTTTGATTTTTATTCATTAAACTTGCAAAAAAATCTTAAAAAATGGCAGGACACGCAACTGAACTAGATGCCAAAACACTGTGGGGAGGGAAGGAATCACCTTTTCAAACAAGTTATGGTAAATTAATGATGTGGTTTTTCCTCGTTTCGGATGCTTTGACATTCGGAGGATTGCTTGTAGCATATGGTTTTACTCGTCACGACTTCCAAGGTGCTTGGCCAATTGGTGAGGAAACATTTAACTCGTTACCTTTCTTGGGTCATGGATATCCACTTATTTATGTGGCATTGATGACATTTATTTTGATCGTTTCGTCTGTAACTATGGTATTAGCTGTAGAAGCAGGACACAGAATGGACAAAAAAGGTGTTATTAAATGGATGATTGCAACCATTATCGGTGGGTTTTTCTTTGTTGGCTCTCAGGCTTGGGAGTGGAGTCACTTCATTCATGGTTCCGAGTTTGGTAAAATTGAATTAGCTGATGGTTCACAAGCGATTGTTAAAGGTCACTTCGGGGAGCTTGAAAGTTTTACAGTAATTGAGGCAGGAAAACATCATAAAAAAGGAGATGTAATAAAACAAGATTTAATGCATCAATTTCAACATGCTGCAGAAAAAGGCCATTTATTCGCTCTAAAAGATAAATTAAACGAGCCAGTAATACTTTTAGAAGATGGTTCAGTTGCTAAAATCAAAAAGGCCGCTGACCATGAAATGGTGCTTATCATTAAGAAAAGTGGTAAAGAACATAAAGTTGGTAAAGCACCTATCAAAGGAAAAGAAGCTGTAGAAATGTATTACAGTTCTTTGTACTCTGGTGAACCAAACCACGTTATCTACGGAGCTAACTTGAAGCAAAACGAATACGGACCACAACAATATGGTCAATTCTTTTTCTTTATTACAGGGTTCCACGGGTTCCACGTTTTCTCAGGAGTAGTAATTAACATCATCATTATGTTAGGTGCTGTTGCTGGTACTTACCACAAAAGAGGTCATTATGAAATGGTAGAAAAAACTGGATTATACTGGCACTTTGTCGATTTGGTATGGGTATTCGTATTTACCTTTTTCTACCTTATCTGATTTATTAACCTTAAAAATTATTTCTCATGGAAAGAGATGACTTAATAGAATATTCGTTACACGCTCATCACAGCGAAGAACAAGGAAAAGTTCTTAGGAAAAAAATATATTTTGTTACAGCCTTATTAACAGTTGTAACAGCGGTAGAGGTTGCTCTTGGTGCATTCATTCATCAAAGTGATGCAGCTTGGCCGTTTGTAAAATGGTCGTTTGTTATAATGACATTATTGAAAGCAGGATACATCGTCATGGTGTTTATGCACTTAGGAGATGAGAAAAAATCATTACGCTACGTAATTCTTATCCCTTATTTTTTATTCATGCTTTATTTGATTTTTATTGCCCTTTGGGAAGCTCTTGAAATTGGACACGCTTGGTCTACATACGGAGGAGCATAATACAAAATGACAAATAACAGATCTTTAGCCGGTCGATTAAAAGTAATTGTTGCATTTCTACTTGTTTTCGGACCGGCTTCTTTATTGGTGTTTATCGGCACAAGAGGCTGTGAACACAAATTCAAAGAATTAAATGATTTCGGTGCTATAAAATCAACCGAATTTAAAATTTACTCAGACGGTAAATTATTTCCAAAAAGTTTTTCTGATTTTAAAGGAGATGTTTTACTCGTAACAACCTTGCAGAAAACATGTCCTGGAGACTGTGCTATTTCTATGTGGCACGTAGACCAAATGCTTTATCAACTTATTCGTCAAAACAAAAGAAAAAAACTTAAACAAGTACGAATTATTTCTTTTGCAACAGACGGGAAAGGGAATAAACTTCCAGAAGAGGAACTTAAAACGATACATGAATCATTAAGAGATAATGTTGAAGACTATGACCCATCCTTATGGATTTTAGCCTCAGGAGATGTAAGGAAAATTTATGATTTCGAACACAACGGACAAAATTTAGTTCAAAAAGGTAAACAATACTACGGAGGAGAAAGTTTTCAAGAACTAATTTTATTACTTGATAAAAAAGAGCACTTACGAATGGTTTTACCAGGAAACCAAGAAGGGCTTATTCGAAGAATGAAAGAAGACTTAGCATTGTTACAGAAACAATATGATAAACAAAGAAAAACAAAAGGCAAATAGTCTTTATTTATTAATTATTTTATTTGGATTTCTATTTGTTTTCTCAGCTTGTGAACAAAAACCAAAGAAACTTCCTTACATCGGCAATTTTGATCTTGAATACAAACAAGTGGGTGGAAAAAGCGTTGTTGACACGATTTATCCTGTGATACCGGAAATCCACTATTTTAACGAAGATTCAATTCTAGTAAGTAATAAAGATTATAAAGATAAAGTATGGATCGCCGAATTCTTTTTTGCGACTTGTCCTACGATTTGTCCAATAATGAACTCACAATTAAAAAACTTGAACAAAGAAACTTCAAAATTTTCTAAGCACATCCAATTTCTTTCATTTACCATAAATCCAACGAATGACGGTCCTTCCGTATTAAAAAAATACAGAATTACACACGGAATTACTTCTAAAAACTGGACGTTTCTAACCGGCGATGAAGCAGCTACCCATAGACTAGGAATCGAAAATTTTCAGATTTTTGCCGGACGAAATGATGAAGCCGCTGGAGGGTATGCTCATTCAGGCGCTTTTAGTCTTGTTGATAAAAAAGGATACGTGCGAGGTGTTTATGCTGTTACAAATATGGATGGTTCCGTGAACAAAAACGAATATAAACGGTTAAAGAAAGACCTGATAAATCTATTAACTTATGAATACAACATCACTCCCTGAAAATAAAGTAGCTTTATATAGAAAAATTATTGTTGCACTTTCTATTGTGATTCCTGTAGCAGTTGCTGCATTATTTAAAATTAAAATCGAAAGCCTTTCCTTTTTTAAGGTGCTCCCTCCTATTTATGCATCTATTAATGGTTTAACAGCCATTTTGTTGATAGTAGCATTAATTGCAATTAAGAAAAAAAACATCGTTTTACATAAACGACTTATTCAAGCGTGCTTGGTTCTTTCCCTTTTATTTTTATTGTGCTACGTTGCTTATCACATGGCTTCAAACCCAACGATTTACGGAGACTTCAACCACGATGGTGAACGAGACAAAACAGAAGCGTTATTAGTTGGTAAAAGTGTCTTTACCTACTACTTTCTTTTAACCACACATGTTATATTGAGTGTTTTAGTTATTCCTATAGTTCTTTTCACGTATCTTTTTGCGTTGGAAGGAAAATTTGAAAAACATAAAAGATGGACTAAATTCGCTTTTCCGCTTTGGTTATATGTTGCTGTTACCGGTGTAATTGTTTACCTGATGATAGCTCCGTTTTACTCTTAAAAAATAATCTTCGTTTCTAACTTTCAAATTTTTACCTTTGTGGTAAATGGAAGATTCATCCAAAGAAAAACAACTTCGTTACGATAAAGCTTATTTACGTCTGGCCAAAAGCTGGGCTACTTTGTCCTACTGCCAAAGAAAACAAGTTGGTGCAATTATCGTTAAAGACGCTATCATTATTTCAGATGGTTACAACGGAACTCCTGCCGGTTTTGATAATTGCTGTGAAAATGAATCCGGAGAAACCCATTGGTATGTTTTACATGCTGAAGCCAATGCAATTTTAAAAGTTGCAAGATCTACAAATAACTGTAAAGGAGCGACACTTTATTTGACACATTCCCCTTGCAAAGATTGTAGTAAACTTGTTTTACAATCCGGCATTTCTAGATTAGTTTACCAAGAAGCATACAAAGACACTTCAGGGATTGATTTTTTGCAAAGCGCAGGATTGGAAGTACTAAAAATTGAAAATATAGACGATGTCTGAAGAACCTAAATCAAATTATACCCTTCCATTATTATTAGCTCTCTTTCTGTGCATAGGGCTATGGGTGGGGCGCTCATTGTCCATTTCAAGTCCCAATTCAACTTCCTCATCAGATGTTCAAAAACTAGAAGACATCCTTGAATTACTTGACCAGCGTTACGTAGATAAGGTGAATAAGGATAGCATTTTCGAAGAAACCATTTCTGAAATGCTGCATAAATTGGATCCGCACAGCAATTATATTCCTGCCAAAGACATGAAAGCCGTTAATGAATCCATTGAAGGGAAATTTGGTGGCATTGGTGTTCGATTTCTTCTTTTGAGAGACACTATTTGCGTAACAAACGTAATCGAGGGTTCTCCGTCCCGATTTGCCGGCGTAAAGGCTGGAGATAAAATCATTGAAATCAATGGCAAAAGCTTAGGAAAGAAAAAAATTAAAACTGAAGATGTCATGTCTCAACTAAAAGGAGAAGAAGGGACTGATGTAAAAATAAAAGTGCTTCGTGGTAAAACCAAAAAAGCAATTACAATTACTAGAGGAATCATTCCCATTAATACCATTTCTTGCTATTACATGGTTAACAAGAATACAGGATATATCTTAATAGATCAATTTTCCGTTCCAACAGCTGAAGAGTTTCATTTAGCAGCTCAAGAGTTGAAGGAGCGAGGTATGACTAAGTTAATTCTTGACTTACGAAACAATCCTGGAGGCGTTCTAACCTCAGCAACGGATATCGCTGATGAATTTTTGGAAGGCGGTCTAGTGATGCTAAAAACAAAAGGGAGGAAAACCGGTGAACAAATCTTTAAATCAAAATCCGGCGGAATACTTGAAAAAACGGAGACGGTTGTCTTAATCAATGCTAACTCTGCCTCAGCCAGTGAAATTTTAGCCGGAGCGCTGCAAGATAATGACCGAGCTACCATTGTTGGGCGCAGATCTTTTGGCAAAGGATTGGTGCAAGAAGACAGAGCTTTACGTGATGGAAGTAATTTAAGAATCACAATTGCTCGTTATTACACGCCTTCCGGACGCTGTATTCAACGACCTTACTCCGGAAATTACGAAGAATACATCCAGGATGAAGAACGCTTTAATAATGGTGAATTATTCAAAGAAGACAAACGCACTATCGCCGATTCCTTAAAATTCAAAACTAGAAAAGGCCGGATCGTTTATGGTGGCGGTGGAATAACTCCAGATGTTTTTGTGCCTTTTGATTCTTCCGGAACAAGTTTTTATTTTACCGAATTACAATGGAGTGGCGCTTTCAGTGGGTTTGCTTTTGATTTTGTTAAAAACAAAAGATCTAAATGGGATTCATCCGAAAAATTTAATAATGACTTTGTAGTCGATGAAAAACTCCTTAAAACGTTCAGTGATTTCAGCGAAAGACAATACAAAGTTTCCTATTTTGATGCTGAATTCAAGCGCAGTAAAAGACTCATTTCAAAATACCTAAAAGCTGAGATTGCACGACAACTTTGGACAGAAGAAGGGTTTTATCACGTGATAAATCCAATGGACAATGAGTTTAACGCCGCATTGAAAAAGTTGAATTAAACACTTTATTTGTCGTGACCTTAAATTCTTATTGTTTGAGCCTTTAATAAATTTCCTATTTTTATAAAACCCTGCTGCTTTTGAGGTACATGAAAAAAACAGACATGAAAAAAAATATTTTTATCTATACTTTATATTTCTCTGCTTTCACAATTTTTAGTCAATCAAAAGAAAGGATTGATTCTACATCAAAATGCCACTTATTTACTCTGTCTTATAGTAACAACGGACAAATTAATAATGAAATTAATGAGTTTTATTTCTTCAAAGGTTCATATACTCCAAATGATGACGTTTTTTCATATCAACAAAATGAATATAAGTTAAACTTACAGTATGAGTATGTTACAAAAAAAATGTTCTCTTTTCACGGTAAATTTGGGTATTCAAATAGAAAGGATGTTTATGAAATATCAAATTGGACGCCTGCAAACGGAAATAAAAAGCAGAATTATTTGAATTTCTCTTTGGGCGCCAAATATATTTATCAAATCGGAAAGCTTCATTTTTCTACTGGATTGGAAATTCCATATTATAGGATTAGTGATTACAAAGAAAAATTTATTTCGAATGATCCCAATCTAAATATTGAAAGCACTATTCATATTGATGGAGGCAGCGCCGTAGGTCTAAATAATATTTCATCTGTTAGGTTATTTGTTTCAAAAAGTTTTTTTATTTCTACAGACCTAACTTTTGGAATTCTGAAATTTAATTTGGGTGGACAAACATATGAAACCATTGATTATCAGGATCCTATATTAATTCAAAACAGCCTTCCATATAATAGTACTTTCGACAAAATAACAATTTCAAAACCAGAATTATACTTTGGGATAGGTTTTAAATTTGAATAACTGAATAAAAACACCCAATAACAAGAAATAAAAACCACTAAAGTAAGTGCCTTTTTGCTAACCATGGGTAAGTTCTAAAACATAAAAACGGTTCAACAAATGCTGAACCCTAAATAACAAACAAAAAAGTGGAGACAAGAAAATACTCAAAAAAACAGTGAGATTCTGAAAATCCGAAGGAATAGGAATAAAAAAATTAAATTCAAATAAAATGAAACAGTTTCTTTTAATTGCAACGATGATGCTTACATTCAGTTTAGTCAATGCACAAACAAAAGTCTTCAAAGGCACAAGCGCTTATTCAAGTGATGTACTTTGTAATCTTAATAATAGTAAGGTGTATAAAAAAACATCAAGTTATTCTTCTGATGTAATTTGCAATATAAGTGGAAGCAAAGTTTACAAAGGCACGAGCTCATATTCAAGTGATGTACTTTACAATGTGTCAGACGGCAAAGTCTACAAAGGAACATCATCTTATAGCAGCGATATTGTAATGACCATTAAAGATGGTAAAATTTACAAAGGCACATCAACCTACAGCAGTGATGTTATCGCAACAATTAAAGATGGAAAAGTCTATACTGGCAATTCAAGTTATTCTAGTGATATTCAATTTACTATAAATGGATATGTTACCATAATAGAATTTGTAGCTATTTGGCATGCAGTAAAATATTCATATTAAACATTCCTATAACAGCGCATTAGCAATAGCTGGGCGGAAGTACTTATTTGAACTTCTACCCTTTTTTGTAATTGATTGTGTGCTTTTAAGCCATGCCACTACCCATTCGCAAAACGTTATGAGTAATGGCAAATGCGTAGAATATAAGTTTAATGAGAAAGATATTACCCAAGAAACTGGACTAGAAATTGATTTTCCAAGAAACCAATGGATACATGTAGTTTGGGAAGTAAAACTCTCTCAAAAAAAGAATGGTTCAATTCGTCTCTGGCAAAACGGAAAATTAATTATTGACAGTAAAAACAATAGAACATTACCCAAAGACATTTTGTATTTTCAACAAGGAACAAAAGGAATGTATAGTAGTTGTGAAATAGGAATTACAGCAAATTCAAAAGACAATGACCTGACCATTTGGGCAGACGATATAAAATTTGAAAAAGTAAACTAATGAAGTCAAATATAGATAACAATCCTACCAAAAAATGTGGGTTTCTTGTTCCAAGAAAAGTTTTGTGGTTGATTAAACATTCGTTTTTCAAATAAATTTTTGCAGTACTAGTCTCGCTTTTCGGGCAGGGATAAAACATTAACGATGAATTTGTATCATTATAATTTTAACCTGTAATTGGTATTACCT
>CANGLG010000049.1 GCA_947454395.1 Flavobacteriales bacterium | reverse complement strand
CAACATATTCACTTTTAGTAATAACTTGTGCTTTGATATATGGTTCTTCGATGCGGTCCATTCCTGAAGGGTCAGGCAATTCAGATGGGTTGTTGACAATGAGCATTTTTTCGGGATCCTTTTTCATGTATGCTTTGTAGGATACGTTGGGTACCGTAGTAATAACTGTCATGTTAAATTCACGCTCCAAACGCTCTTGAATGATTTCCATGTGCAACATTCCAAGGAATCCACAACGGAAACCAAAACCAAGCGCTGCTGAAGATTCAGGTTCAAAAACCAATGAAGAGTCATTCAATTGCAGTTTTTCCATCGAATAGCGCAATTCTTCGTAATCTTCTGTATCAACGGGGTAAATTCCGGCAAATACCATTGGTTTTACATCTTCGAATCCTTTGATTGCTGAATCGCATGGATTTTCAGTAAGTGTAATCGTATCTCCAACTTTAACTTCTTTGGCTTGTTTGATTCCGGAAATAATGTAACCCACGTCGCCCGTTCTGACTTCTTTTTTGGGTGATAAATCCATTTTCAAAATTCCGATTTCATCTGCATTGTAATCTTTTCCTGTATTGAAAAAGCGCACTTTGTCACCTTTTTTCAAAACACCATTTCGGATGCGATAATAAGCGATGATTCCGCGGAATGGATTGAAAACAGAGTCAAATATCATGGCTTGTAATGGCGCATTCTCGTCACCTTTTGGCGGCGGTATACGGTTGATGACAGCTTCCAAAATTTTATCGACTCCCAATCCGGTTTTACCAGAAGCGGGAATTATGTCGTCCATGTCGCAGCCAATTAAATCAATGATTTGATCTGAAACTTCTTCTGGCATAGCTCCGGGTAAGTCCATTTTATTCAAAATCGGAATGATTTCTAAATCGTGTTCCAATGCCAAATACAAGTTGGAAATCGTTTGTGCCTCAATTCCCTGAGATGCATCAACAATCAACAATGCTCCTTCACATGCAGCAATTGAACGGGATACTTCGTAAGAAAAATCCACGTGTCCCGGGGTGTCAATGAGGTTTAAAATATAATCTTGGCCTTCAAACTTATAATTCATTTGAATGGCGTGACTTTTAATGGTAATACCGCGTTCACGTTCCAAATCCATGTCGTCCAAAGCTTGTGCTTGCATCTCCCGGTCAGAAATCGTTCCGGTTGTTTGTAATAAACGATCAGCAAGGGTGCTTTTTCCATGGTCAATGTGGGCAATGATGCAGAAATTTCGAATATGCTTCATACAAGTACAAAAATAGCTTTTAAATTGCTAATGTAGAATGGAATTTTAAAATTAAAACCGTTGATTTTTATTTCTTAAATCGTTCGATTGAAACTTCTTTATCAAGTGCTTTTCCGTGAAGTATAAAATCACACATTTCCCGCGATAACGTGGGTGCCATTAAATACCCTTTTGTACCTAAACCATTGAAAATAAATAGCTTCGAATAGGTTGAGTGCTGTCCCATAATTGGTCGACGATCCAAAACAGTCGGTCGAACTCCTGCAATTTGTTCTAGAATCTTTATTTTAAAATCTCCTATAACTTGAAGGTTTTCCAAAAGTAATTTCTTGCTTGCTTCTGTTATTTCTAGTGATTCATCGTCCCATTCATAGGTTGCTCCAACGCGAAATAGATTTTCTCCGATCGGTAAAACAAAACATTTTCGATTAAGTGACTCGTCGTGAAGAATTTCATTCGAGGAAATTGTGAGTGTTTGTCCTTTGGTTTGTTGAATGGGCGCGTCTTGAAAAAACGGAACATACTTATTGAGGTAACCACAACAGAAGACTACGTGGTCGTATTTAACACCTTTGTAAGTAGCTTCTTCGGGGATAAAATCCGCCAGGGAAAACGATTCTTTAAGAAGTGTAGCATGGTTTTCAAAATAGGACAGGTTGGCCTTGTAATATGTTTTTGCTTCAATCCAATATGAGTTTTTCAATCTTCCTGAACCAAATTCGTTTTTAGCCTTATTAAATTGACGGTCACTTTCTGAAATGACTTCTAAAAAATTATGAAATTCTGGTTTGTCTTGCCGGTTTTCCCAACTTTCGCGTTCTTGTTCAGATGAAAACATCCTACGAATAATAATCGGGTGATAAAGTTTACAATTCAATTTCTCTTCCAAGGAAAGATAGAAATTTTGAGATTCAAAAATATATTCATCCAAGCGCCAGGATTTATTCATACGTCTGAACACCATTGGGTTGACCATTCCCGCAGCTATCGCTGTTGCATGGTTCTCGCCTTTATCGACGATAGTAATTTGAATTCCTTTTTCTAAAAAACGATGCGCAAGTGTACTTCCAGCAAGTCCACCCCCGACAATTAATATGTGTTTTTTTTCACTCATGATTTTGCAAAAGCAAGCGCAATGATACTAATTTTCAAGTGTGGATTTTCCTTTTGAATTTCTAAAGCCAATGACTCTAATGTTGAACCGGTTGTAATTACATCGTCAACAAGTGCTATATGATTAAATTTTTTCAAGCTTTCTCCTTTAAAAATACGATTTACGTTTTCCCACCGCTCCATTTTACTTTTTTTCGTTTGACTATCGGTATGATGAATTTTCGTTACGGCATTTTTTAAAACAGGAATTCCCAATTCGTTGCTTATGCCTTTCGCAATTAATTCACTTTGGTTATAACCACGAACAAAAGCTTTTTTGTGATGTAGTGGAACGGGAATCAATGCTTCTATTTCTTTGAAGGCATACGCTGAATGAATCGCTTGACCAATTTTCTCTCCGAAGTAAACACCCAATTTTGCTTTGTGTTGGTATTTTAAATTGTGTAAAATTCTTTGCGCTGGGGAATTTGAATTAAAATAAAACAAAGCGAAAGTATGCGAAAGTAAGACTCTTCCCCAAAACAGCTTGTCAAGTGAGCTTGGTTCTTTGAAGCTCTCGAAGTATGTTTTTTTTAATGTTCCTTGGCAGAAATTACAGATATAAACCTCTTTTTGAGCGAGTTCAGTGTCACATGAAATACAATTTTCAGGAAAAACGAGATTCGTTAAACCTGTTGTGTACGAATAAATAAATTTCTTTAGAGTATTTCGAGTGCTGTTCAATGTTTCAGTTCATTTGAACAAATATATGTTAAAAACAGCGACTAATTTTATAAAAAAAACAGTATCACTTTTCATAATTTAGATCAAAATAAGTTGGTAATAAAATTTGAAACAAAAACATAAAATTTTGTTATAAAACTTATCAAAAATCACAGCGAAAAAATGTGGATATCTTTAGTTGAATTGTTGAAAATCGCTGTGGGGTTTATCTGTTAAGGATTTTAATGAACTGTGTTGAAAACAATGCACAAATGTTGATTTCTTTCAATTGGTTTCCCCGTGATTTTTGACAAATTTTGTGAGCCCAATAAATTGATTGGCTTTTGGTTTTTTTTGAATCAACAATCAGAGAAAAAAAGGGAAAACAAAAAATAGTTTTTGGGAAAGACAAACGGCAAGTTTTAAGTTACTTGATAGGTTGATCTGACTCCGTTTGAAAGAAAAAGTTAATAGAAAAATATGGCTGAAATATACGAACCGATTCTTGAGGAAAACAAAAACAGATTTGTTTTATTCCCGATTCAACACGATGACATCTGGAGTTTTTACAAGAAAGCCGAAGCAAGCTTTTGGACAGCGGAAGAAATTGATTTATCACCTGATTTGATAGATTGGGAGAAGAAACTCAACGATGATGAGCGCCATTTTGTAAAGCATGTTTTAGCATTTTTCGCTGCATCCGATGGTATCGTTAACGAGAACCTAGCTGAGAATTTCCTTTCAGAAGTACAATACACAGAAGCAAAATTTTTCTACGGATTTCAAATTACCATTGAAAACATCCACTCTGAAACATACTCTCTGTTGATTGACACTTACATCAAAGATTCTGCAGAAAAAAAGCATCTTTTCAATGCAATAGATACCTTGGATTGTGTGAAGAAAAAAGCGGACTGGGCTTTGCGTTGGATTGAAAAAGGTTCGTTTGCTGAGCGCTTGGTTGCTTTTGCGGCAGTTGAAGGGATTTTCTTCTCAGGATCTTTTTGTTCGATTTTCTGGTTAAAGAAAAGAGGATTAATGCCGGGCTTGTCATTTTCTAACGAGTTGATTTCGCGCGACGAAGGTTTGCATTGTGATTTTGCATGTTTGCTTTACACGAAGCATTTAATCAACAAATTGCCAAAACAACAAGTTCAGGACATCATCACGAATGCAGTTGAGATTGAAAAAGAATTTATTTTGGATGCGCTTCCGGTGAAATTAATCGGAATGAATAGCGATTTAATGAGCCAATACATTGAATTCGTGGCTGATCGTTTGTTGTTGGAATTAGGAAACGAAAAAGTGTACAATGTTTCAAACCCATTCGATTTCATGGAAATGATTTCAATTCAAGGGAAAACGAACTTTTTTGAAAAACGCGTTGGAGAATATCAAAAAGCAGGAGTACTTGCTGGAAAAGAAAATCAAACATTTAGTTTGGACGAAGATTTTTAATAGAATTAATATATAATAAGAAATGTACGTAGTAAAAAGAGACGGGAGAAAAGAAGCTGTGAAATTTGACAAAATCACGGCGCGCATCGTTAAGATGTGTTATGGTCTGGATCCTTTGGTAACCCCAGAGCTTGTGGCGATGAAGGTAATTGAAGGAATCTATGATGGTGTGTCAACTTCAGACTTAGATAATTTGGCTGCTGAGGTGGCTGCCGCAAAAACAATTGACCATCCGGATTATGCGCTTTTGGCTTCAAGAATAGCTGTTTCGAATTTACATAAGGAAACGAAAAAAACGTTTTCTGAAGTGATGTATGATTTGTACCATTATCTTGATCCAAAAACGAATCAGAAAGCAGCTCTTCTAGCTGAGGATGTTTACGAAACCATCATGGCGAATAAAGAAACCTTGGATTCAAGCATTATTTACGACCGTGATTTCCGCTACGATTATTTCGGGTTCAAAACGTTGACGCGTTCTTACTTGATGAAGTTAGATGGTAAAATTGCTGAACGTCCACAACAAATGTTGATGCGTGTTTCTTTGGGGATTCATAAAAATGATGTTCAAGCGGCTATCAAAACATACAATTTAATGTCAGAAGGTTGGTTTACGCATGCAACACCAACGTTATTTAACGCTGGCACACCAAAACCTCAAATGTCTTCTTGTTTCTTGTTAACTATGAAAGAAGATAGCATAGAAGGAATTTACGATACTTTGAAGTCGTGTGCGCAAATTTCACAATCCGCAGGTGGAATAGGTCTTGCTATCCACGATATTCGTGCAACAGGTTCATACATCAAAGGAACAAATGGTACATCAAACGGTATCGTTCCAATGTTGCGCGTGTTCAACGACACAGCAAGATATGTGGATCAAGGTGGAGGAAAAAGAAAAGGTTCTTTTGCAATGTACATCGAGCCTTGGCATGCAGATGTGTTTGACTTTTTGGATTTGAAGAAAAATCACGGTAAAGAAGAACAACGTGCGCGTGACTTGTTTTATGCACTTTGGATTCCGGATTTATTCATGAAACGTGTGAAAGAAAACGGAGATTGGACCTTAATGTGTCCACACGAATGTCCGGGACTTTCTGAAACACACAGTGCAGAATTTGAAGCACTTTATACGAAATACGAAAAAGAAGGAAAAGGTCGTAAAACAATCAAAGCACAAGATTTATGGTTTAAAATCCTTGAATCTCAAATTGAGACGGGAACGCCTTACATGTTGTACAAAGACGCAGCGAACGCTAAGTCGAACCAACAAAATTTAGGTACAATCAAGTCTTCGAACTTATGTACAGAAATCATCGAGTACACAGCTCCAGATGAAGTTGCTGTATGTAACTTGGCTTCTATTGCTTTGCCAAAATATGTAACTGAAAACGGAACGTTTGACCATGATAAATTATTCGAAGTAACGTACCAAGCTACTTTAAACTTGAATAAAATTATCGACGAAAATTACTACCCTGTTCAGGAAGCGAAAAACTCAAACTTACGTCACCGTCCGATTGGATTGGGTGTACAAGGTTTGGCCGATGCTTTCATCATGATGGGATTACCATTTGAGTCTCCTGAAGCAAGAGCGTTAAACAGAGAGGTTTTTGAAACAATCTATTATGCTTCTATGACTGCTTCTAAGGACTTGGCAAAATTAAACGGTCCATATGAAACGTATGAAGGTTCGCCAGTTTCAAAAGGAATTTTCCAATTTGATATGTGGGGAGTAACGCCAACTTCTCGTTGGGAATGGGATGTTTTGAAAGAAGAAGTGAAAACACACGGTGTTCGCAACTCGTTGTTGTTAGCTCCAATGCCAACTGCATCTACAGCACAAATACTTGGAAACAACGAATGTTTTGAGCCATATACCTCAAACATTTATACAAGACGTGTTTTATCAGGTGAGTTTATCATCGTTAATAAACACCTTTTGAAAGACTTGGTTAGAGAAGGTTTGTGGAACAAAGACATGCGTCAGAAAATTGTTGCGGCGAATGGTTCAATTCAAAACATAAACGAGATACCACAACGTTTGAAAGATCTTTATAAAACTGCTTGGGAAATTTCTCAAAAAGCAATTATTGATCAAGCTGCAGATCGTGGAGCATACATCTGTCAAAGTCAATCTTTGAATATTTTCATGGAAAATGCAAACTTCGGTAAATTGACATCGATGCATTTTTACGGTTGGGAAAAAGGATTGAAAACAGGAATGTATTATTTAAGAACGAAAGCAGCAACAGATGCCATCAAATTTACGGTTGATAAATCTGTGGTTGACGAAACTGCTGCATTAGCAATCGAAGAACAACAACAAGCTGCTATTGCATGTTCATTGGATAATCCCGATGGATGTGAAATGTGTTCCGGGTAGAAGCGACGCTAGTCGGTTATAGACGGAACGGAAATTCACGAGCTTGTTCTCGCTAAATGTGTTCCGGGTAGAAGCGACGACAGTCGGTTATAGACGGAACGGAAATTCACGAGTTAGTTCTCGCTAAATGTGCTCCGGGTAGAAGCGACTAGTTTGAAAGATAATAAATACTAAAATCAGAAAACCTCATCAGAATTGAATGAGGTTTTTTTGTATCATTAATTGAAATTAAATACGATGGAAAGTAATTTATTACAAAGGATAACATTTAACCCAGCGCAATGCGGAGGAAAACCATGTATTTGAGGGATGTGAATTCGCGTAAATGATATTTTACAATTGCTGGGAAATGGGTTTACTAATGATATAATATTGGAAGAGTTTCCAGTTATTACAAAAGAAGACATTCAAGCTTGTCTACTTTATGCGGCAAATATAATGAATCATGCTGTTGTAAAAGCCGCCTAAATGCTGATTGGAAACACCTGTATACACAAAGCCTTAAATACACACAACTGAAATACTAAACGATTCAGATTTAGTTGAACTTGCGGAATAAATCATTTCTTATCGAGTTCATCAAAATTCTTAAAGTATTCCAGAAATAGAGCTTCACTGTGGCTTTTTGACTTGTGAAACTGAGTCTTGGTAAACGTATTTTCCGTGTAACTTTTACTGTCGAAATTATAGAGCAAACTACCATTCGGATCAATGAAACCATAGCCTCTAATTGTCGCATGAAAGGCAAATTGTTTGACATTCGGACTCAATAAATCTTTACTGAATTTAAGTGCATCTGTTTTTACCCGCAATTGATGCAACAAAGTGGCTGCTAAATCCGCTTGTGAGCCAATATTTTTGTAAACAGAACCTCTTTTTGACTTGATAATAGGCTCACCGTATATAAGTATTGGTATTCTGAAAAACTTTGTGCTGTAAGGTTCTGGAAATTCTGGAGAACCATGACTGTGGTCGGCAACAAAGACAAATACTGTGTTTTTATACCACTTTTCTTTTTTCGCTTTTTTGATGAAATCACCAATGCACTTATCTGAATACTGAATAGCATTCATAAAATCAGCTTCCGTTCCCATGCGATTTTCACGACCTGTTTTAGGGTAATCAAAAGGAAAGTGCGTACTTCCAGTAAAAGCGCATTGCATAAACGGAGCTTTACTAGCATTGATTTCTTGCAAGAAAAATTTAAATAAATCTTTGTCGTGGTAGCTCAATTTTCCGTGTTGCAATCCCGCAGGAAAATCGTCTTCGTCTAACACTTTATCAAATTGATGTTCCACAATGAAACTCTCGATGTTTCCGTATTTCAAATCACCAGCAAACGTATAAGCCGATGTATAGCCAAAAGGCTTTAACAATTGATTAATGGATTTGATTTTTCGGTGCTTTTCAGGATAAAGCGAAATAGCAACTTCCGGAATTCCGGGATAACCGGCGAGAATGGACGTGTTTCCAATTTCAGAAGTGGTATTGGTTGCGTATATGTTGGAAAATAACACGCCTTGCTTGGCCATCTTATCGAAATTTGGAGTTGCTCCTTTGGTATTACTTAAGCATCCGATGGCATTGGCAGTCCAACTTTCCAGGATTACAATAACAACATTCGGATTCGAATCATTTAGAATGAAATTCTGGTGATTTCTGTCAAAATTGAAAAGCGATTGAACCGTTTTTTCAGCATCTTTTTCTTTCATTTTCGGCAGAATGTCACTGAAGTCGGTTTTCATGTAAAGAAAATAACTATTACCGAAGAAATAAGTAGAATTAATTGAAATATCGTTCAGTTTATGCTCTTTGGAAAAACAAGCCGAATCAATGTTAATCGGAATTTGTTGCAAACCACCTCGTGCAAATAGAAAACAAAAACCAATTAGCAATGGAAACAATAAGGTTAAAGAAATGCGTTCTTTCCAATTTTCAGCAACGTGTTGAAACCGATGAGGCGGAAGCAACTTTTTCACAAGAAAATAGGCTACAAAGCCCTCGAAAATCAGGAACAAAGTAAAGTAAACTGTCATTGCATAATCTGCAGTTCTGAAAACCTCATCTGGATTGGACAGATGCATGAATACACGCGAAGTAAGTTTGTGGTTCCACTCGAAATACGCATTGATTTCAGCACTGTGAATAATTGAAACGGCAAGGATTTCTGCGCCAAAGACCAAATAGAAAAGTGCCTTTAACCATTGATGATTGTGGAATTTTAAAATCAAAAGAAACAATAAAGGAAGCACCGATAGAAATCCAGCCGTTGCTAAATCCAATCGAAGGGAGTAGATAAAAATCAACGGGAAACTCACACCTGCTTTCCCAAAAACATCATAGTGTATTACAGAAAAAAGAAGCCGTTGAATATCAAACAATAAAATCCAAAATCCAAGTAGGAGTAGAAAATTTTTGATTAACAGTTTGATAACTTTCACTTAACAAAAGTAAGAAATCGCTTTTACTTTGGTAATCTCTTATTTAAAAATGAGAGGCTCTGTCAATTTGCCATAAAAGATTTTTTATATATCTTCCTTAAAAATTCAAATGAAGAAAGTATTTTTTTTCTTGCTCATACTTGTTTTTTCTTGTGCGAAAGACAAAACGCAAAGCATGGGTTTGCCCGCCTGTGTTCAAGCCAAAATTGAAACGATTAAAAACCAACCGGTTGAAAATCCACCCAAAGAAGTTTGGAAATGGCAAGTCGATGGAAACACTTATTACTATTTTACTGCAGCTTGTTGCGACCAATATACTGAATTGTATGATTCCAATTGCAATTTAGTTTGTCACCCGGATGGTGGTTTTACGGGCTCAGGTGATGGAAACTGTCCCACATTCAGCGGTAACATTGTTAAAACATTGGTGTGGAAAGATCCACGATGACGTTCAAGCAAGTTTTTTTAGCTTTAAGCTTCAAAATCAATCAACCCAATATGAAAATACTTACAACTGTTTTTTTCGTCTTGTTTTTCGGAACAATTCTTCCCGTTTTCTCTCATGATTTAAGAGAATCAGGCCAACAATTCCTAAAAGAATGGCACGCAAAAGACGGACATTTCCATGGTGCTTTTTTGTATGCAACTAATGGTACGGCTGTTTTTGACTTGGGAAATCATCAACTAAAATCAGTACGAATCAAAGATTTGGAGAAAGCCGAACAACGATGGGTTACCGATCAAATACAGAAAATTGCAGCTATAAATCAGAAACACATCGAATCGCATTCACATCATGTATATTCAGCGAATCAACAGGAGAATAAATCGCTTGTTTTTGGAATTTTAATTGTAGGAGCAATAATTATTGTTGCTTTTTATTTTCTGCCAAAGCAAATCTTTTCTTTATCTGCTCTTTCAATTATTTTAGGCTTCGTCACCTTCGGATTTGTCTTGACCGTAAAAACATCAAAAGGAGGAATTGAAAAAAGCACGAACCCTTCATTTATCGATTCAGCCTTTGCGCCATTTGTTCCAAATGTAAATACGTTTTGGGACAACGATTATTTTTATGTAGAATCTCAAGGAATTCCTGCGACTCACAGTATGATGGTTGGAATTTCTGACCACGGCTGGCAACAACAAGTTCCAATTCCGCAATGTTATATTGGTTCTAACGCTTGGCCAATTCCTTTAAATCCGGTTGTTGCTGCAAACCCAACGCCGATTGATTCCGTTCACTTTACACGTGGAGCGATTGCAATTGCCGTAAATGGAGTTCCTATTTTTAATTACCACACAAATACCGGTGTAGATTCATACCTTGATGGACAATTGGATAATTACGGTGGACATTGCGGTCGCGGAGATGATTACCATTATCACATTGCTCCTCTTCATTTGTATGCTCACACACAAGCTACCTTACCCATTGCTTTTGGATTGGATGGTTTTGCTGTTTATGGTTCTGTGGAGCCCGATGGTAGTGCTATGCAATCGTTGGATGCCAATCACGGACATTATGGTACAAACGGCGTTTATCATTACCACGGAACAAACACGGCACCATATATGATTGGCAATTTTGTTGGACAAGTTACAGAGGACAACACGCACCAATTGATTCCACAAGCACAGGCTAGCCCTGTTCGTCCCGGACAAAATCCGTTGGCGGGTTCCGTAATAACTAGTTGTGTTCCGAATGTCTCCAATAATGGCTATGTGTTGTCTTACACGTTGAACGGACAAAATTATTCAGTCGATTATAACTGGACATCAGCAGGTTTGTATACGTTTAATTTCATAAACCCTTCCGGAAATACGACTCAGACATACAATGGCTTTGTGCCCTGTTTTTTAACGACTGGAATCCAAGAAATGAACAATGAAAATGCATTTGAAATATATCCCAATCCCGCACGCGAATTTTTTAAAATTCAACTGAAAAACGAGCAAAACGTTTGTGAAATAGCCATTTATTCTATTGCCGGAAAAGTGATGTACAAATCACAAAATTATCAGTCAAAAATAAGCACAGAAAATTTCCCGAAAGGCGTTTATATAGTGGAAGTAAAAACCAAACAAGAAATTAACAGAAAAAAAATACTTTTAAATTAGTGGGTTATCCAACTTATAAAAAGGAGATTTTGTGATTGAATAAATAAACTATTTTGCGTTAAAGTGTTGTTTCTATTTTTTTATTATTCCTACTCCATTCACTCCAAGATCCAACATATAATTTGGGAATAGTCAATTGAGCGTAATCAAATGCCAACAATGTATGACAAGCGGTTACCCCTGAGCCACAATGTACTATAGTGTTTTCTATTTTTATTTCTCCCAAAATGGTTTCATATTTTTTTTTCAATTCGTTTGGTTTTAGAAAAAACCCATTTTCATCTAAATTTTCTGTAAATGGAATATTTATCGTGCCGGGAATATGTCCTGCAATTAAATCAATGGGTTCAAATCTTCCATCATAACGATCTTTATCCCTAACATCTATTACCAAATAATTTGGGTTTTGTGATAAATTTTCCAATTCGTTTATTTCGATCGTAGGCAATTTCCAACTATCAATTTGATAAATTTCCGAACCTATTTTGATTTTTTCTTTCTTTGAACTCAGAGGAAAATGATTTTCTTTCGCATAATTTAGACCACCATTTAAAACTTGAACTTTTTTGTGTCCGACTGATTTCAGCATCCACCAAAATCTTGCACAAGCATTTGAACCGTTTTTATCATCGTAAATTACAATGTGTTTTTCATTTGATATACCTAGGTCTGTCAATGTTTTAGCAAAGGATTTTAGATCAGGCAAAGGATGGCTACCTCCATTTGATAAGTCTGATTTAATATCTGCTAATTGTGTATTTAAGTCAACAAATACCGCACCTTCAATATGTTCCTTCTCGTAGTTTTCCTTAGCATTTTTTCCGTTACTAACATCGAAAACCAGTATATCAGAATTCTTCTAATTCAATAATTGGAGATAATTTCATAAATATTAGCTCTAAAGTTTTGTCCTTAATTTTTTGGTTTGAATAAAATAATCACTTTATAAAGTATAATATAGATTGTTTCAGGTTTTTTACGTACCTCTAAATTAATTAAAAAACTTAGAAATAAGCTGATAAAATCTTCACTTAAAACAAATTTTTAGCGCTAACTTTGCAGCTCATTTTTCCAATCTTTATGAGTCAATTAAAACCCATTCAATCTGCCTTAATTTCAGTTTATTACAAAGACGGTTTAGAAGATCTTGTTCGTGAGTTGAACAACAACGATGTTACGATTTATTCAACAGGTGGAACGCAGGCTTTCATTGAAGGGCTTGGTATTCCGGTAGTTCCGGTGGAAACATTGACGAGTTTTCCTGAAATTTTAGGTGGTCGCGTAAAGACTTTACATCCTAAAATTTTTGGTGGAATTTTGAACAGACGAAATTTAGCGGAAGATCAAGAAGCGCTTGCTACGCATGACATTCCTCAAATCGACTTAGTTGTTGTTGACCTTTATCCATTTGAAGAAACAGTTTCTTCCGGTGCGAGTCACGAGGCAATCATTGAGAAAATAGACATTGGTGGAATTTCTTTGATTCGTGCAGCGGCAAAAAACTTTCAAGATGTGGTAATTATTCCTTCGGTGAATCAATATGAAAAATTATTAGGGATTTTGAAGGAGCAAAATGGTGCAACAAGCCTCGAACAACGGATGGATTTTGCAGGAGAAGCTTTTCATGTTTCTTCACACTATGACACGATGATTCACAATTACTTTTTGAAAGACGAAACACCTTATTTCAAGTCTAGTATTGCTGAAAGCGAATCGTTGCGTTATGGTGAAAATCCACATCAAAAAGGAGTTTTTTATGGAGATTTAAATGCCATTTTTGACAAACTTCATGGAAAAGAACTTTCGTACAATAATTTATTGGACGTAGATGCTGCAGTAAATTTGATGCAAGAATTTTCAGCTGACGGACCAACATTTGCCATTTTAAAACACAATAACGCTTGCGGTATTTCAACGAGACCGACCATCAAAGAAGCGTATGAAGCTGCCTTGGCAGCAGATCCGGTGAGTGCGTTTGGAGGAATTTTAAT
>CANGLG010000048.1 GCA_947454395.1 Flavobacteriales bacterium | reverse complement strand
TTTTTTCTATTGGTAAGGCTGTTCATTCTATAAATTATTAAACCATCCTTGATTAAACGCGATAACCAAACCGGTAATCAACATATTTATTATTGAAAGAGGAATTAATACTTTCCATCCTAAGTGCATTAATTGATCAAATCGAAATCTTGGTATTGTCCAACGGATCCACATGAAAACAAAAATAATTATGAATATTTTTGTGAAAAAAGCTAAAACACTTAAAATCGCTAATATATTTCCACTAAAATTATCCATTCCTGGGAAATTATATCCACCGAAGAATAAGATCGACATAACTGCTGACGAAACAAACATGGCTGTATATTCAGAGAATAAATACAATCCAAGTTTCATTGAGCTATACTCGGTGTGGTAACCACCAATCAACTCATTTTCACATTCTGGTAAGTCAAAAGGTGCGCGATTGGTTTCTGCAAGAGAACAAACAAAAAACACAAGGAAACAAACCGGTTGATAGAAAAAATTCCAATTCATTCCATGTTGTTTTTCAACAATGTCAGAAAGGCTCAAGCTACCTGATAACATAATGATTGTAATAGCTGATATTCCCATTGCCAATTCATATGATATCATTTGTGAAGAAGCACGTATAGCACCATACAATGAATATTTGTTATTAGAAGCCCATCCACCAATCATTATTCCATAAACGCTGATCGATAGAACGGCAAATAAATATAAAATTCCTATGTTGAAGTCTGTAACTTGCAAAGTAACACTTCTTCCGAAAAGTTCTATATCAGTTCCCCAAGGAATAATTGCACTTGTTATTAAAGCTGTAAACATTGAAATTCCAGGACCAATGATAAATAACCATTTATCAGCATTTTTCGGTATAAAATCTTCTTTTAAAAACATTTTAGTTCCGTCGGCAATTGGTTGAAGAATTCCAAATGGACCTGCTCGATCCGGACCAACCCGATCCTGAATCCAAGCAGCCAATTTTCTTTCAAAATAAGTAGAGTAGGCAGCGATTCCTAGTGAAATAAGGAATAAAATAACTACTAAAACTGATTTTTCTATTAATAAACCTGTATCCATTAGTTAATTTTTTTAGGTCCTTTATCCATATTCGTTTTGTATTTCCCTTGAGAAATTACAGAATGCCTATTAATTGAACGTGGTCCGATAATGTTCCATTTGGAAGTATCTTTTTTATCAAAACGACAGTCATTACAAATCCAAGCGGTTTTATCTTCAATGTTTTCAACCTCACCGTATTTATCTTTTCGAGCAGTTACTCTGAAAATTTCATTCCCAAACATCCAAACAACTGCTTTACCAGAACATTTAGTACAACTACACTCAGCTTCCATTGGTTTTAAAAACCAAACACGGCTTTTGAATCGAAAAGTTTTATCTGTTAATGCTCCAACAGGACACACATCTATCATGTTTCCTGAAAAATCATTTTCAATTGCATTTTCAATGTATGTACTAATTTCTGCATGTTCGCCTCGATGTAAAACACCATGAACACGACTATCTGTTAATTGATTTGCCACATGAACACAACGATAACAAAGGATGCATCGATTCATGTGTAATTTTATTTTGTTTCCGATATCAATCGGATCGTAAGTTCTTCGCTTTTCTTCGTAACGTGTTTTTGCAGAACCATGTTCATAACCAAGATCTTGTAAATGACATTCTCCTGCTTGATCACAAATAGGACAATCTAAAGGATGATTAACAAGCAAAAATTCAACGACTCCTCCACGGTTAGTATGAACACGTTCACTTGTTTTGTTTTTAACAATCATTCCATCCATCACAGTTGTGGAACATGATGCGACCAGTTTTGGCATTGGTCTTGGATCTGCAGTTGAACCTGCAGCAACTTCTACTAAGCAAGTTCTACATTTTCCTCCTGTTCCAGGAAGTTTGGAATAGTAACACATGGCTGGAGGAACAATATCACCTCCTGCTTGTCTTGCCGCGTTCAAGATTGTTGTACCCGGTTCAACTTCTATTTCAATATCGTCAATCGTTACTTTAATCATAACTTTTTTCTAAACTGCAACGCTCGGTTGAGTGATTAAACCATAGTTTCTTTTTTGAGATTGCTCTCTTTCGTTTACATGCCATTCGAATTCATCTCTAAAATGACGAATCGCTGCGGCAACCGGCCAAGCAGCTGCATCACCCAATGGACAGATGGTATTCCCTTCTATTTTCTTATTGATTTCTTCTAATAATGTGATGTCTCTCATATTCCCATGACCATGCTCCAAACGATGAAGAACTTTTTCCATCCATCCGGTACCTTCACGACAAGGTGAACATTGTCCACAAGATTCATGGGCATAAAAACGAGCAAAGTTCCAAGTGTTTCTAACAATACACTGATCTTCATCAAATACAATGAATCCGCCGGAACCCAACATTGAACCAGTCGCAAATCCACCATCTGATAAACTTTCATATGTCATCAAACGATCTTCACCGGCTGCAGTTTTAGTCACTAAGTAATGAGGTAAAATTGGAACAGACGAACCACCAGGAATACAAGCTTTTAACTTTTTATCGTTTGCGATCCCGCGGCAGTAATCATCACCATAAATGAATTCTTCTACGGATACACCCATTTCAATTTCATAAACACCTGGTCGTACTAAATTTCCACTTGCCGAAATTAATTTTGTTCCGGTACTTCTGCCAAGACCTATTTGGGCGTAAGCATCACCACCCTCATTCACAATTGGAACTACAGCTGCGATACTTTCAACGTTGTTTACAACAGTTGGGCAACCCCAAAGACCTTTAACAGCAGGGAATGGTGGTTTCATTCTCGGGTTACCTCGCTTACCTTCCAATGATTCAAGTAAAGCTGTTTCTTCCCCACAAATGTATGCACCTCCACCTGGAGCTACGCATAAGTCCAAGTCAAAACCTGAACCTAAAATATTTTTTCCTAAAAAACCATTTGCATAAGCTTCAGAAATTGCTTTTTCTAGGATATGTAAAACATACATGAATTCTCCACGGATGTATATAAAAGAAAGATTTGCTCCAAGTGCAAAACTTGAAGTTATCATTCCTTCAATTAGCAAATGTGGATTTTTTTCCATTAAATAACGGTCCTTGAATGTACCAGGTTCAGATTCATCAGCATTACAAACTAAATGTCTTGGAACACCCTCCGGTTTTGCTAAAAAGGACCATTTCATTCCAGTTGGAAATCCTGCACCACCACGACCACGTAAACCAGATTTTTTAACTTCTTCAACAACTTCATCGGGAGTCATTGATTTTAAAGCTTTTTCAACTGAACGATATCCACCATTTTTGCGATACACATCGAATGTATCGATTCCCGGGATATGTACATTTTCAAGAAGTAATTTCCTGTATTTCATCTTCAATTAATTTTGGTCGTACTTACCGGAACGATATTTTTCAATCAATTCATCAACTCGTTCTTTTGTTAAATGCTCATGAAACTTGTATTTACATTGCAACAAAGGACCGTAGCCACAACCTCCTAAACACTCAGCTGTTTTCAAAGTAAACAGACCATCAGTAGTTGTTTCGCCAATTTTGATGTTTAATTTATTTTCAATGTACTCGATGATATTATCGCTACCAACTAACATACATGGTCCTGTATGACAAACTTCAAAAACGTATTTACCAACAGGTTCCAAATGAAACATTGTATAAAATGTAGCCACTTCATATACTTCAATTGGTTGTATTTTGAGAATTTCAGCTACTTTGTTCATTGAAGGGGTACTTACCCAACCTTTTTCAGTTTGAACCAAATGTAAAATTCGAATAAGCGCACTTTTATGTTTTCCTTCGGGGTAAGAAGCGATTAATTCTTTCATTTTTGACATTGTCTCTGAACTGAACTCAACCGGTTCATTGTCAGTATGTGCCATGTGGTTGTTTACTTTCATCTTATGCGTCTAATTCTCCAGCTATCACATTCATACTACTTAATGTCAATACAGCATCGCTTAATGTCATTCCTGTAATCATTTCTGGATAGGCCTGATAATAAATAAAACAAGGTCTTCTAAATTGTAAACGGTAAGGAGATCTACCCCCGTCGCTAATTAAATAATATCCCAACTCACCATTTCCACCTTCAACAGAGTGATAAACTTCTCCCACAGGAACATCTGTTTCTCCCATCACAATTTTGAAGTGGTAAATCAAAGCTTCCATGTTGTTGTACACTTCCTCTTTTGGAGGTAAGTAGAACTCAGGGATATCAGCTTTGTATGAACCTTCAGGTAAATTTTTATATGCTTGCTCTATGATTCTGATACTTTGACGAATTTCTTCCTGTCGCACCATAAATCGGTCATAGGTGTCTCCGTTTACACCTACAGGGATGATAAAATCAAAATCTTCATAGGAAGAATAAGGTTGCATAACGCGAACATCATAATCAACTCCAGCAGCTCTTAAATTTGGACCAACAAATGAATAATTTAATGCGCGTTCAGCTGAAATCGGACCAGCACCTTTGGTACGATCCATGAAAATTCTGTTTCTTTCCAACATGGAATTGAATTCTTCAAAAGCTTTTGGGAAAGTCTTAAGGAAGCTTTTTAATTTTTCATGAAATACAGGAGAAAAATCTCTTTCAAATCCACCGATACGACCAATGTTTGTAGTCAAACGAGCTCCACATATCTCCTCATACATTTCGTAAATTTTTTCTCTTTCAGAGAAAGGGTAAAAGAAACTAGTTAATGCACCTGTGTCAACACCAATAACAGAATTACAAATTAAATGGTCCGCAATACGCGCCAACTCCATTATTATAACACGCATGTATTGCGCCCGTTTCGGAATTTCAGCTTGAATTAATTTTTCAACCGTCATGTGCCACCCCATATTGTTAATCGGAGAGGAGCAGTAATTTAATCGGTCAGTTAGTGGAGTAATTTGATTAAAAGGTCGCCTTTCAGCTAACTTTTCAAATGCTCGATGAATATAACCTACAGTTTGTTCAGAAGAAACTATTTTCTCTCCATCTACTTTTAAGATATTTTGAAAAATACCGTGAGTTGCAGGGTGAGTTGGACCAAAGTTAATCGTGGCTAAATTGCCATCAATTGTTTCCTTTGATTTAAATGCTACGTTGTTTTCGTTTATTTCACTCATAGCTATAGTATTATCTTCCGAAGAAGCGGTCGTCTTTATCTTCTCTTGTTGCGTCCTCTAAAACATATTCTTTTCGCATCGGAAAGTAATCCATTGAATCCATATTGAGGATTCTTCGCAGATCGGGATGTCCTTCGAATATTATTCCAAAAAAATCATAGGTTTCCCTTTCCATCCAATTAGCACCATTGTAGATGTCTACGATTGATTTTACACTTGGATTTTCAGTCGGCACAAATACTTTAAGGCGTAATCTGTAATTGTTTCTCCAACTGTGTAAATGGTAAACAACAGCAAACTCTCTTCCCTTATCATCAGGATATTGAACTCCACCTAATAAAGTAAGGAAAGAACAATCCAAAACTTCGTCTCGTTTCAACCAACTGATTATTTCGTGAAGTTTTTCAGCTTTTAACTCAATGGTAAGAATTCCAAAGTTTTCTTCCGAAGCAACGATTTCTGTACCGTAATTCTCCTGAATTCTATTTAAAATGGATTCGTTATTCAGCATCTCCATTCTCTTTTAGTTCGATATTATAGTTTTGCATCAAATGCTTGTATTCATCACTGTATCTTCTTCTAGAAGATTCGTGTTTAACAAGTCGATGAATGTTCATTACACCGTCAATTATTTGTTCTGGTCTAGGTGGACAACCTGGAACATAAACGTCAACTGGAATTATTCGATCAATACCTTGTAGAACACTGTAAGTATCGAATATCCCACCTGAAGAAGCACATGCCCCAACTGAAAGAACCCATTTTGGCTCAGACATTTGTTCATAAACTTGCTTAAGAACAGGACCTAGTTTTTTAGAAATAGTACCCGCAACAATTAAAAGGTCTGCCTGACGAGGAGAAAATGATAAACGTTCCATACCAAAACGAGACAAATCGTATGCACTACCCATGGTTGCCATAAATTCTATCCCACAACAAGATGTTGCAAAAGGCAAAGGCCAAACTGAATTTGCTCTTGCAAGTCCAATAGCTTTATCAAGAGAGGTTAATTGATAACCTTCTCCGTTGATTACTTCTAGATCTTCTATTTTTCCCATTCTAACGCTCCTTTTTTTCTGATATAAATGAAACCAATTAAGAAAAATGCTACGAACATAATGACAGCCAAAAGACCTTCAAGTTTTAGTTCATAAAAATTAACTGCATATGGGTAAAAGAAAATCACCTCCACGTCAAACAAAACAAACAGGATAGCTGTCATGAAATAACGAATGGAAACTGGAAAACGAGCGTTCCCTTCAGATTCGATACCACACTCAAAATTGGCATCTTTTTTATTTGACTTTATTCGAGGCATTAAAATGTGCGTCACGAATAAAGTGAATCCTACAAAACCTCCTGCTACTATTATTTGCAGTAACAAAGGAAGATAATTCACACTTGAAGACGTTTCAGTCATTGTTTTCTATTTAAAATAGTTCGACTTTCTAACAATTTCACTTATCCAAATGTTCAAGAATTTGTAGAAAAATTGGAATTAGCGACACAAATTTATCTTTTTATTTCATTCATACATGCAAAACCACCTGAAACTATTTAATTTTTTTTAACGAAATTAAATGACTTTGAAAAACTAGGATTTAATGAACTGATTATCATTTTTTTGATCCTCTTCCTAGTTAGTTTGTAGAAATGAGTTTTAACCTTTTAATAGAATTATTTTTCCTAATTTCTAGAAGATAATTTCCTTTTGCAAAATTTCGAAAATCAATAGTTTCGTTTGGCGAGATGTACTTTTTTGAAATTATTTGTCCATTCATCGAATAAATTACTAATTCAGCTTTTTCTGTTAAATTTTGAATTTGAAAAGAATTATTTGAAGGATTTGGAAAAACAACTAAATCATCATTTGTTAGGATTTCATTAATGCCAATGCTATTATCTTCAACGATAACATTTATTTTATTAATTATCCAGTTGCTAGGATCAATTGAAATGGACGAATTTATCAAACCGAAATTTTCAAGTGTAAATAATTCGTTATTTGAATTAATGTTGAAGCGAATAGTCGTGTCCGTTAATCCTTGTCTCGAAAACTTCACGTCTATCGGATTAGTAAATAGAGGTGTCACATTTGACGCTGACGTAATGTGTGAAATGTTGACTAATAAATTGTTACCGTCTTGTTTCCATTTCAAAGTGTATGTCGGGTAACCTTCTCCGAAATACCATTGCTCAAAGAAGGGGTCAAAGTCAATTCCGGTAGCTTGTGCCATGTGATTTTTAAAATCAATTCCTGTGGCTACGCTGTCTTGGAAAGCATTTTGAAAATTTTTTAATTCAGCAAAAAACAAACTGTCATTGTTGACAATATAACGCATCGTATGTATAATTCCAGCCCCTTTATCGTAAGTTAGTCTGCTATCGAAAATTCGAGATTCATTCAAACTATCCAAACACCAAACACTGCCGTTGGGCTGACTCATTACGTTATTATGAACGTTTGTCATGTGTTGTGCTTTTTCTGCTGGATAGAGATATTCAAGCATTAAGTATTCACTATAAGAAGCCCAACCTTCGTTTATCCAGATATCGCTCCATGAGGCACAAGTAACATGATCTCCCCACCATTGATGAGCTAATTCGTGTGATGTCAACGTTTTTTCAAAGAAACCTTGTGTGGTCATTGTTTGATGTTCCATGCCTCCGGAAATTGGAGCCATACAGTGGCCATATTTTTCGTCTGCAAAAGGGTAAAGGCCATATAAGTCGGAATAAAGTTCAATGAAAGTAGCTGTTTCATTAATATCAGAGAGAAAATATGGAAGCGTTTGAGGATTATTGTAAATATAGTTTTGTACCAAAATAGAATCATTCATTCCTGCTGGATGAGCATAAATATTGTGTTCTACATATTTTGCAACAGCTACCGAAATAAGGTAATAATCAATCATATGGCGATGCTTCCAATTAAATTTTAAAAATCCATTTCCTAAAGTGTCAACGGAGGTCAAAATCCCATTTGAACCGGCCTTGCAAGTATCTGGAACCGTAATACTTACATCAGAACTGTCAATTTTGTCTTTCAAACTTTGTTTTACCGGAAACCATTCATAAGCAGAGAAAGGCTCTGAAAGCGACCAAACCACGTGATTACCCCAAGTTTGAGATCTTTTATGTGTCATCCCACCTCCACCGAGTGGATTTGTTGCTGCTGTCGGAGGAGTTCCGAAATAATCGGTTTCAATAACAAAGAAATCACCTGTAACAACATTTACAGGAACTGTTACAGCAGATTGATTTCTGGAAAAATTGACAGAATTACCATTTACACGGATGTCTGTTATCGTTAGGGAATTAAACAATTCAAACAAAGCTGAATCCAAATTTTCTTTTGCGCTTGCATCCATTCTGACTGTTCCTGAAAGATAAGTGGATGTGTTTGTCATATTTAAGTTCAAATTGTAATAATGAACATTGTATTTTTCAGTTTCTGCAATTTGTGAAATGGATAATGTGTTGCTTTTTGTATGGGAGTGTTGTTTAGTTCTTTTTGAACATTGAACAGCATTTTCTTGGCAAAAAATCCAATTGCTTAAAAGAAAGAACAATGAAATAATACTTATTTTTCTTAAATGTTGCATAATTCTCATTTTTGTCAAATGTAAGATAAATTGTCTCAATGAAATCAATTATGCTCATCAAAAAAGTGAAGAAATAAAAGTGTTTCTTTTATTATTTCATTTAACTTTGAATCGTGAAGGTTGTTAACTTTGTTTTAGTTGTTTACTTTTTTGTTTTGTCTCTTGCGCCCAATATGCAGGGAGCTCAATTCCTCAATTTAAATAATTTCATTGAACATTATCAGGATCACATTCAAAGAAATGAAAATGCAGATTTGTTTTCATTTGTTAGAGAGCACTACTTCAATAGGCTAAATGAATTTGAAAAAGATCACAAAAATCTTCCATTCAAAGTAAATATTCAAGTTGCAACAGCTGTTCTCAAATGTGATCAGGTGAATATTAATTTTATAACAGAGGAAACCTTTTTATTAAATGAATTGTGTGTGAAAAATGAGTCTTACAAAAAGTCATTTTACAATAAGAACTTTCATTCCATTTGGCAACCACCTCAAATAGGTTAATTAAACATTGCATTTATAACAGGTTGACGATTTTCGTGCTTGTTTAGTTTTGTTGAATTAATCGAAATTTCATGTTAAATAAGATAATTGGGTTTTCCCTAAAAAATAAATTAATTGTTGGCCTTTTTGTCATCGGGCTCATAGGTTACGGAATCTATGAAACAACAAAACTTCCCATTGATGCGGTTCCTGATATTACAAATAATCAAGTTCAAGTAATCACAGTGGCACCTTCATTTGGAGCAACCGATATTGAACGTTTGGTAACCTTTCCAATTGAACAAGCAAATAGTAATATAAGTGGGATCAAAGAATTACGAAGTTTTTCGAGATTTGGTTTGTCGCTTGTTACCATCGTATTTGAGGATGATGTTGATATTTATTGGGCTCGACAACAAGTTTCTGAACGACTCCAAAACGTAAAGTCGCAAATTCCAGAAGGAATTGGAAATCCTGAATTAGGACCAATTTCAACAGGTTTAGGTGAGATTTATCAATATGTGGTTCGAGCAAAAAAAGGCTTTGAAAAAAAGTATGATGCTATGGAACTTCGGACGATTCAAGATTGGATTGTTCGCCGTCAATTGTTAGGTGTTAAGGGAGTTGCCGAAGTAAGTTCGTTTGGAGGGAAATTAAAACAGTATGAGATTTCCGTAAATCCCAATCGTTTGCAGTCATATAATCTCAACATGGAGGAAGTATTTGCAGCGCTTGAGAAAAATAATCAAAATACAGGAGGTGCTTACATAGAGAAAGGACCAACTGTACTATTTATCAGAAGTGAAGGCTTAATAGGAACCAAAGAAGATATTCAAAATATAGCAATTAAGGAAACGGAAGATGGAACTCCAATTTTTATTAGTGATGTGGCCGAAGTAAATATCGGATATGCCACAAGATATGGCGCATTATGCTACAATGATAAAGGAGAAACATCTGGTGCAGTAGTGATGATGTTGAAAGGAGCAAATAGCAGTGAGGTCGTAGAAAACGTCAAAGAAAAAATTATAGAAATTCAAAAAACATTGCCTGAAGGAGTTGTGATTGAGCCATTTCTTGACAGAACTAAAATGGTTAATAATGCAATTGGTACCGTAGAGAAAAATTTAGTTGAAGGAGCGTTAATCGTGATTTTTATTCTTGTTCTTTTTCTTGGAAATGTAAGGGCAGGTTTACTTGTGGCATCCGTTATTCCATTGGCAATGCTGTTTGCCATTATCATGATGAATACTTTTGGGGTTAGCGGAAATTTAATGTCATTAGGAGCACTTGATTTTGGACTGATTGTAGATGGAGCAGTGATTATTGTAGAGGCTGTAATGCATCAATTGACCCATGGAAAGAGATTTGCATCAATCAATAAAATTTCTCAGAATCAAATGGATGAAGAAGTTGGGTTTTCAGCAGGGAAAATGATGAATAGTGCGGTTTTTGGTCAAGTGATAATACTAATTGTTTATTTGCCTATTCTATCATTGAGTGGAATTGAAGGAAAAATGTTTAAACCAATGGCACAAACAGTTGCTTTTGCACTTATAGGTGCTTTTATTCTCTCATTGACATACATTCCGATGATGAGTTCGTTGGTTTTGAGTAAGAAAATAAAACATGAATCTAATTGGTCGGATCGAATAATGGCCAAAGTAGAAATGATTTATCAACGAACTTTAACCAAGATTTTGCGAAGAAAAAAAATAGTATTGGCGACCGTTTCTGTTTTATTTATAGGTTCGATTGTCGTTATTTCAAATTTAGGCGGTGAGTTTATTCCGGCTTTAGAAGAAGGTGATTTCGCTGTTGAAACAAGGGTTTTGACGGGTAGTAATTTGAAAACTTCAATTGAATACACACAAAAAGCGGCTCATGTTCTTTTAACGAGATATCCCGAGGTTGAGAAGGTGGTCACAAAAATCGGAAGTGGCGAAGTTCCTTCCGATCCGATGCCTATGGAAGCAGCTGATTTAATGATTATTTTGAAAGACAAAAGTGAATGGACATCTGCGGAGACATTTCCTGAGCTGGCTGAGAAAATGGGTAATTCATTGAAAGATGTTCCAGGGATTACTACTGGTTTTCAATATCCGGTTCAAATGCGTTTTAATGAATTAATGACTGGATCAAGACAAGATGTTGTTTGTAAAATCTTCGGTGAGGATTTAGATTCACTTGCTTCGTATGCTCACAAATTGGGAAAAATTATAGGAAGTGTTAAAGGAGCTCAAGATTTATACATTGAACCTGTAACCGGAATGCCACAAATCGTAATAAAATATAACCGTTCTGTATTGGCACAATACAATGTAAATGTTGTGGATGTCAATCGATTGGTGAACACGGCTTTCGCAGGACAAGCTGCTGGTTCACTTTATGAAGGAGAAAAGAGATTTGACCTAGTTGTTAGAATGGAAAATAAGCAACGGAGTAGGTTGGAGGATATACAAAATTTACTAATTCCAACTCCAAAGGGAATACAAATTCCGCTAAGTCAACTCGCCGAGGTTGCAATTGTTGATGGCCCTAATCAAATTCAACGAGAAGAAACCAAACGAAGAATCGTTGTTGGATTTAATGTTCGTGGCAGAGATGTTCAGAGTATTGTGGAAGAACTTCAGGGAAAAGTTGAGAAGCAATTGAAATTTAGCCCTGGTTATTCAATTACGTTTGGTGGTGCTTTTGAAAATTTAAATGAGGCGAAACAAAGGTTATCGATTGCTGTTCCTGTTTCGTTAGCGCTTATTTTCTTATTGTTGTTTTTTGCCTTTAGCTCTGTAAAACAAGGTTTGTTGATTTATACAGCAATTCCACTCTCTGCAATTGGTGGAATTTATTTTCTTGCTTTAAGAGGTATGCCTTTCAGTATTAGTGCAGGTGTTGGTTTTATTGCCTTATTTGGTGTAGCCGTGTTAAATGGAATTGTTCTTATTGCAGAGTTTAATCGTTTGAAAGAATCCGGATTAAAAGATTTACATCGAATTGTTATCATGGGAACGAAAGTCCGATTACGTCCAGTACTAATGACCGCTTTTGTTGCATCTCTTGGGTTTTTACCAATGGCGCTAAGTCATGGAGCAGGAGCAGAGGTTCAACGACCATTGGCAACTGTGGTTATTGGAGGTTTGTTATTAGCTACGTTTCTTACTTTATTTGTTTTACCAATTCTCTATGTTTTGTTTGAAAAAAATCAACCAAAGAAAAAAAATCAACCTATTGTTAATCAAATGGTTGTTTTATTAATTTTCTTAATTCCTTATAATTTCAATGCTCAAAGAAAAATAACGTTAGACGAGGCATTTGATATTGCAATTAGAAATAACCTTTCAGTAAAAAACAAGGAGTTAATACAAGAATATCAGAAAAGTTTAATCAAAACAGCATTTGACCCCGGAAATACTGCTTTAACAACAGAAATGGGTCAAGTGAATAGTGCTTATTTTGATACTAAAATCAGTTTGGTGCAGAGCTTTTCGTTTCCAACAGTTTATAAACGTCAAAAACAAATTCTGAATTCGTCTTGGGATTTGGCTGCTCAATCTGTGAACGTAACTAAGTTAGATACAAAACGCTACGTAGCTGAGGTTTTCTACTTCATTTTGATTTTGAAGGAAAAAGAACAAATGTTGATTCAGGCTGATAGCCTATTTTCTGAATTTGTCAGAAAAGCAACTGTTCGTTTTGAAAAAGGAGAATCCAATGTTTTAGAAAAAACATCCGCAGAATCTCAAAAAGGTGAAATCCAGATGCAGTTATTAAGTTTGAAATCAGATTTGGCAGTTACACAGTTACAATTTCAACTTTTGTTGAATACATCTGAAAAATTAGAGCCTGTTTCTGAAAATAACCGATTGCGTCCTAAATTGAATCTCAATTCCTTGAGCTCACACCCAAATTTAGTTTACATGCAAAAGCAACTTGATTTGGCAAATAGCAATGTAAATTTAGAAAAGGCAAAATTACTTCCTGATTTGACGGCCGGTTATTTTAATCAAAGCATTCAAGGGGTTGGAGCTGATAACATAACATATAAGGTAGGCAATCGATTTAATGGTGGGCAAATAGGACTTGGAATTCCAATTTTCAGTGGTGCACAAAAGGCACATATTAAAGCTGCTGGAAATAATGTAACTATAGCACAAAACGAACTTGATTATGCTTCTCAGCAATTGAAAAATGAACTTGATAAATCGAATGCAACTATTGCTTTATTGCAGGAAAGAGCCCAATACTTTGAAATTGTTCAACTTCCAAATGCGGACTTAATTCAGAAAACTGCTTTGAAACAATTTGAAGAAGGTGAAATCGATTACATGGAATGGACGTTGCTTAACAATCAAGCCATTCAAATTCGGAATACTTATCTTGATGTTATAAAATCATTAAATGAAACAACAATCTATGTTCAGTTTCTTACAAATTCACTTTAAAAGTGCAGAAATAAATTATC
>CANGLG010000047.1 GCA_947454395.1 Flavobacteriales bacterium | reverse complement strand
GGTAAAATTATCGATATGATTATCGGTGCTGGATTTGATATTAAAGCTTTAAAATACACTAAATTAAGTGTAGAACAAGCGAAAGAATTTTATGCGGTTCACGCTGAACGTCCATTTTATGGAGAATTAGTTGAATATATGTCTTCAGGACCAATCGTTGCAGCAATCTTAGAAAAAGATAACGCTGTTGAAGATTTCAGAAAATTAATCGGAGCTACTGATCCTGCTGAAGCAGCTGAAGGAACAATCCGTAAAGCATATGCTGAAAATAAAGGTCGTAATGCAGTTCATGGTTCTGATTCTGATGAAAATGCAGAAATCGAAGGTAAATTTCATTTTACTGCTGCCGAAATATTTTAATTTATTACATACAAATAAAGAAAAGACTGCCTCGTGCGGTCTTTTTTATTGAATAAATGCATGAAGAATCTGGAAGCCATAGAGAAACGCCGAACATTTGGTATTATTTCTCACCCCGATGCTGGAAAGACCACACTCACAGAAAAATTACTCTTGTTTGGTGGGGCGATTCAAACGGCTGGGGCTGTAAAAAACAATAAGATTAAGAAATCAGCCACTTCGGATTTCATGGAAATTGAAAAACAAAGGGGGATTTCCGTGGCTACATCTGTCATGGCTTTTGAATATAATAACAAGCAAATCAATATCTTAGATACACCAGGTCACAAAGATTTTGCAGAAGATACTTTTCGTACTTTAACCGCCGTTGATAGTGTTATTTTGGTTGTGGATGTTGCCAACGGGGTAGAGGAGCAAACGAAAAAACTCATGGAAGTTTGTCGTATGCGTAAAACGCCAGTAATTATTTTTATCAACAAGATGGATCGTGACGGTAAAGAATCTTTTGAATTATTGGATGAACTCGAAAAATCATTGGATATCAAAGTGCGTCCTTTGACTTGGCCGATTGGAATGGGAGATCGCTTTCAAGGCGTTTATAACATTTACCAAAAAGGATTGAATTTGTTTTCGGCTAATAAAACTAAAATTTCCGAAGATGTTGTTTCGATAAGCGATATTTATGATGATGAGTTGGAAGAAATAATCGGTGAAAAACCAGCAGAAGAATTGCGTGAGGAATTGGAAATGGTTGAAGGAGTCTATGATGCATTTAATCGCGATGCTTATTTGGCGGGTGATGTGGCTCCAGTATTCTTTGGATCTGCCGTTAATAATTTCGGTGTAAAAGAGTTATTGGATACTTTTTGTGAAATATCACCATCGCCAAGAGGTCGGGAGTCTGACAAACGCATGGTTAATCCAACCGATGATAAATTTTCTGGATTCGTGTTTAAAATACATGCCAATTTGGATCCGAAACACAGAGACCGAATAGCATTCCTGAGGGTTGTTTCAGGAAAATTTGAACGAAACAAGTTCTATCATCATGTTCGATTAGATAAGGATTTAAAATTCCCAAATCCGACTTCCTTCATGGCACAAGATAAAAGTGTCATTGATGAAGCATTTCCGGGCGATGTTGTTGGTTTATACGATACAGGAAATTTTAAAATCGGGGATACAATGACCGAAGGTGAAATTATGATGTATAAAGGAATTCCAAGTTTTTCACCTGAAATATTTCAGGAACTCGAAAATCTTGATCCTATGAAATCGAAGCAATTGGAAAAAGGAATTCGTCAATTAATAGATGAAGGTGTAGCTCAATTGTTCATCCAACAACCCGGAAATCGTAAAATTGTAGGAACGGTTGGTCAACTTCAATTTGAGGTTATTAATTATCGTTTGATTCATGAGTATGGAGCGAATTGTCGTTTTGTTCATCGTAATTTTCATAAGGCTTGTTGGATAACAACTGATAATCAACAACAATTGGAAAGTTTTAAACGTGCTAAGTCCAATTACATTGCAACAGACAAAGATGACAATCTGGTATTCTTAGCTGAAACTTCCTTTTTATTAGCCATGGCTGAACAAGATTATCCTGAAATCACCTTCCATAAAACGTCTGAATTTAAACTTCAATTGAATTAAATAAATGAGAAATCTTGGACTTTTTTTACTTTTATTTCTACTTTTTTTCTCTTGCGATACAACATCGAAAAACAAATTAGAAATTTCAGAAAAGAAAATAACTTCAGAATTCAATTCTGTAAAATTTGAGTCAGCCTTGCTTGAAAAAACTAATTTTTTAAATGGTGATGCAATTGAACAAGCACAATCTCCCACAGAATGGAAAGCGCTATGTGCAACAAAAACACCTGCTTGGTGTTATGCGGATGAGAAAAGTAAAAAAGGAATTCTTTATAATTATTATGTGTTACAAGATAAACGGAAAATCCTTGATGAATCGCAACAACTCAATGAAATTCAGGCTAAAAAGTTAAATGCTGAACTTCTAGAATCAAAGAATATTAAATTAGATTTAGGAAGTAATTCCACAATGCAAAGGTCCTTTTATGGAAGTAATTGTGATATTATTTTTTTTCAAACTTGGATTTTCAAAAGTGATAATATCAATAAAAACAAAGCACTTACTATGGTGTGGGACTTGAAAAGAAGGCAATTTCGAATTGATTCCGTAAGTATGAATAATGGTTTTAGAATATGGGCTATAAAAAAATAGAAATGAAGGTTTTTACTTTGATTTGTTTTATTACAATTACTTTTTTTGGAAGTACACAGGTTGTTAGAATTCCAATAGGAAAAACTTCTTCCGGTTCCGGAGAATTGAAACTGACTTTGGTTAATCGATACCAACATTACAACGGAAATCCCAAAAGTAAAGCTGACTCATTCGATGAAGCAATAAACTCACCAAAATCAGTAAATTACTCTTTGGATGGAAAGAAATTTTATGTTCAGTCGTTGGAAGGATACACAACAGCTGTTTATGACGCTGCAACAAAAAAAAGAATAAAAACGATTAAACACGTTTTTGATGCAAAAAATCAATCCCTATTTAAGAATGGTGAAACTACCGCATTTGATTATAAATTTTCAAAAACGAAGGAGAATTATAATTATTTCAGTGGAAAACCGGTAGAAAGTTGTTTCTCACATGGAGGAAAATACCTTTGGGTAACTTATTACAGAAGAGATTATGATTCAAATGCTGAATGTCCTTCAGCGGTTGCAATTATTGACACTGAAAAGGATGAAATTGTCCGCGTGATGCCAACAGGTCCACTTCCAAAGATGATTGCTTGTTCACCGGATAACAAGTACATTGCTGTTACACATTGGGGAGACAATACCTTAGGTATAATCAATATTGAAAGTGAAAACCCGATGGACTTTTTCTATCACAAACACTGTGTTGTCGATTATCAAATGGAATTGAATTTTGGAGGAAAGCATGTGGATCGCGACAGTGAGTGTGGTTATTGCTTACGTGGAACTGTTTTCTCACCTGATGGTCAATTTTTATTGGTTGGGAAAATGGGTGGAGCCGGTGGAGTTGCTGTTTTTGATGCTAATTCGTATCAACTAATTGGAACGGTGAAAGGTATGCAATCCAATGTAAGGCATCTCGTTATTAATGCTGATAATTTGTTTTTAAGCGCAAATTCTCCTGGGTATGTTCAAAAATGCAATTGGCGAGATTTTGTAAAAAGTCGTGTGGAAAATGAAGAAAAAGAAATTCAGTTTACGAATTTCGAAAGTGTTTTTGTTGGTTCGGGAGCAAGGACTATTGTTACAACTTCTGATGGAAAATATTTATTTGCAGCTGTAAACAATGGTTCAAAGATTGTTGCAGTAAGATCTGCAGACATGAAAATCGTTGCTGAAATTCCTGCTGATTCTTATCCAGTTGGAATGGATATTTCTCCCGATGATAAAGAATTAATTGTTACCGCGCAAGGTAAAAATGACAGTGGAGGAAACTCCGTGATGGTTTTTAAAATAACTTTCGACTAGAGTTTAAATTTCTGTCACCAACTCGTGTTTTTCAATCAATTTTCGAATATTAATTAAAGCATAACGCATTCTGCCCAGAGCGGTATTGATACTGACATTTTCAGCTTCGGCTATTTCCTTGAAAGACATGTCTTGAAAAATGCGCATTTGAACAATTTCGCGCTGCACTTTTGGCAGATGGTCAATAACATTTATCATTTGATTTTCCAATTCTTGATAAGAAACAGTCTGGAGGTAGTTTTTATCCTCACAAGCGATTTTGTAAAACACCGAAAACTCTTCATCAAATGAACTTGACTCAGAAATTAGTCTTACTTTATTTTGTTTACGGAAATGGTCAATAACCAAGTTGTGAGCAATTCGCATGGCCCAAGGCAAAAACTTACCTTCTTCATTGTAATTTCCAGCTTTTAGCGTATTAATTACTTTTATAAATGTTTCTTGGAAAATATCATTTGCGAGTGCAGAGTCTTTCAATTTCTGAAAGATAAATCTGTAAATTCGATCTTTGTAACGAAACAACAAAGTTTCGAAAGCTCGTTCATTTCCTTGACCATAAAGTTTGATTAGAACGCAATCGTTTTCTTTAGAAAGTACCATAACCTACAATTTCTGTTGTAAAATCAACAATTAAAAGTAAATTTGGTCTATAGGCTTTGCGTTAATGTTTCAGCTAAAATATACTTTTCATTTTAATAACCAAAGAAAAATTTAAATTTTAACAAATAAAATTTTGAAAATGCGTAACAAAATGCTGTTTTTTGGTTGGGTGACGCTGTTGATATTTCCAATTCCTGCGTTTTTGTTTCGCTTTTATTATGAGCATGTTTCTTTTTATCAATTTATTCAAGTTCAAAATGTAAAAGTCATTCCTATTGGATTAGGTCTTGAATTTGGATTTGTTTATGCATTGCTTTGTTATTTGCTTATGCTAGCACCATTTTTTGATAGTGTCCCAACGAAGATTGATCAGTTGATCGGGCAAATGAATTTAAAAATCAGGCATGGGATTTTTCTGTCTCTGTGTGCAGGAATAGGGGAGGAGTTACTTTTTCGAGCTGGAATACAAGAATACTTAGGTTGGATACTTACTTCGATAATTTTTGTTGCGATGCACGGTTATCTGAATCCATGGAATTGGCGGTTTTCAATGTATGGAATTATTGTTTTGCCATTTATCTTTATAATTTCACTTGGTTATATTTATTTCGGTCTATGGTTTGCAATTGCAGCACACTTTGCATATGATGCTGTATTATTTACCATTATGATTAACGAACAAAAAACGGATAGAATCAGTTAAATTTGAAGAATGAAAATCAAATTGATTTCAACATACTTAAAGGGAATTTTGTTGTTTTGGACTACAGGCATTGTAATTCTATCAATGAACGAAAAAATCCAACTTCATCGAAAACTCAATATTTTTCACAATTATCTGCTTGATGAAATAGCAATTGTACTTACGAACGTTGGTGATGGGCTTTTTGCTGTATTTATTGGTTTAGTTTTTCTTTTTATTGAAATAAGAGTAGCTGTATTAATTATTCTATCTTTTTTGTTTTCTGCTGGGATTACTCAGTTTTTTAAACATGTAGTTTTCTCAGATTCTTTTCGTCCAATGCATTATTTTGGTTCTGACAAACGTTTTCATTTGATTCAAGGAATGGAGTATCATCTAAATAACAGTTTTCCTTCTGGACATTCAACTACATGTTTTGCTTTATTTACAATGCTTGCAATTTATTTCAGTTCTCGAAAATTATTTCAAGTATTTTTTGTTTTCATGGCAATTGTTTTTGCTTTCACAAGGGTTTACCTTTCGCAACATTTTTTCGAGGATATTTTGGCTGGCTCAGTTGTTGGAGCAGTAAGTTCAATAGTTGTATGGTTGCTTTTTGATGACAAGTTCAAAAAATGGGATAAATCGATTCTAACAATGATTAAAAAATCAGATGTTACTTCGTAAGTTTCACTAATTTTGTCTTCTCAAAATAATTTAATATGCCAAAAATTTCAGAAAAAGCGGTTGCAATGCCGGCTTCACCGATTAGAAAACTTGTACCTTATTCTGAGGCTGCGAAGAAAAAAGGCCTTGTGGTTTATCATTTAAACATTGGTCAACCGGATATAGAAACCCCAGAAGTAGCTTTGAATGCAATCAAAAATTACGATGGTAAAGTTTTGGAATATAGTCATTCAGCTGGATTTGAAAGCTACCGAAAAAAGTTATCGGCATATTATTTGAAATCCGGCATCAATGTTCAATCGGAAGATATTATTATTACAACCGGTGGTTCAGAAGCATTAATCTTTGGATTCATGACAACTTGTAATCCCGGAGATGAAGTGATTATTCCAGAACCTTTTTATGCAAATTACAATGGTTTTGCAGTTACGGCAGGATTAAATGTTGTTCCGGTTACGGCCTCAATTGAAAATGGTTTTGCCTTGCCACCGGTTGAAGAAATAGAAAAGAAAATAACTTCAAAAACGAAAGCTATTGTTATTTGTAACCCTGGAAATCCAACCGGATATTTGTATTCCAAGTCAGAGCTGGAGCAATTGAGAGACATCGTTAAAAAGCATGATTTGTTTTTATTTGCTGATGAGGTTTACAGAGAGTTTTGTTATGATGGAGCTGTACCATTTTCAGTAATGAACTTGGAAGGAATTGAAAATAATGTCATTATGATTGATTCAGTTTCGAAACGATATTCTATGTGTGGTGCAAGAATTGGTGCTCTGATTTCAAAAAACAAGGAAGTAATGTCAGCGGCTTTGAAATTCGGACAAGCAAGACTTTCTCCGCCAACGATTGACCAAATTGCTTCTGAGGCAGCATTGGAAACACCACAAACCTATTTTGATAATGTTGTATCTGAGTACGTTGAGAGAAGAAATATTATGGTTGATGGTTTAAATTCTATTCCAGGAGTTTATTGCCCAAAACCGAGTGGTGCATTTTATTGTGTTGCAAAGTTTCCTGTAGATGATGCTGAAAAATTTTGTCAGTGGTTGCTGGAAGATTTTTCTTTCGAAGGTCAAACAGTAATGATGGCTCCAGCGAATGGATTTTACTCAACAAAAGGAGCCGGACAGCAAGAAGCAAGAATTGCCTATGTTTTAAATCAGGATTTTTTGAAAAAAGCAGTGGTTGTTCTTCGTGAAGCATTAAAAGTTTATCCTGGAAGAACTATCTGATGACCGTTAAAGAATACTTGGAAAATATACCTCAAGAAAGAAAAGATACGTTCGATAAATTGCGTCAAGTAATTCTTGATAATCTTCCTAATGGATTTGAAGAGTGCATTAATTACGGAATGATTGGTTATGTTGTGCCTCATTCAACTTATCCTGCAGGTTACCATTGTTCTCCAGAATTACCTTTACCTTTTATTGGTTTAGCTAATCAAAAGAATTTCATTGCGCTTTATCATATGGGAATTTATGGTGATTCGAATTTAATAAATTGGTTTACTTCAGAATACCCGAAACATGCAAAATACAAATTGGATATTGGAAAATCTTGTATTCGATTTAAAAAGATGGACGATATTCCATTTAATTTGATTGGACAATTGTTGTCAAAAATGACTGTTTCCGATTGGATAAAACAATACGAATCCTTGTACTTAAAGTAAAAAAAAGAGCCTCAATTGAGGCTCTTTTTTTGAATTAATTGTTTGCTTGTCTAACAAAATCTCTCCAGTCCATCTTGGAACTATCGAAGGTAAACAACGGTAGCATTCCTTTCTCTGAATTTTGACGGTCAGTAGTACGGAAATAAAGATATTGAGCAACATCCATTCGATTTGCTTCAAAAGTTAAAACTTCAATGATTTTATAAGCTTGTTGTGAAGTGACACAGGTAAACTCGAGGTCTTTTTTAATTATTTCAATTTGGTCATCTTCGAATGTTTGCGATTTTAAATCTTTAATGAATGCGTTTACATCTCCCAACGATTTTTTACAATTAATGAATGAACCATTCGAATTAGTTGTACTTGAAATAGTTTGATTTGAATTGTTTGAATTGAAGTTATTTGAACTTGAATTCTGATTGTTATTTACATTTGAATTTGTGCTATTCACTGAAACATTTGTATTTGCAGGGATAGAAATATTTGAATTCATAGAAACATTGCCATTTGGATTTCCTGATGTCGTAGTATTAGAAGAACTTGAGTTTTGCTGGGTTGTAAAACCATTTGTAGTTGATGAAGATGAGGTAGTTGTAGTAACAGTAGTAGTTTGAGTTGAACTACTTGAGGAATTTACATTGCCATCTATTCCTAAATTCATATTTAAGTTAATATTCCCTCCTGTTAGCGGATCGTTAACAGAAACATTCATGCCAGTACCGCCCATATTTACGTTCATATTTACATTTCCATTCGGGTTTGTATTATTCGTAGTTGTCACAGTAGTGGTTGTTTGTAAGTTTCCATTGTTAGTAGTTCCACTCGTATTTCCTGAAACATTAGCGTTTGTATTGACCCCTTGATTTGAATTTATACTTGCATTGTTAGTTTGAGATGAAACCGTGTTACTTGATGATGAGTTAACGTTAGACTGTGTTGAATTACCATTTGTATTAATATTCATGTTTCCATTTCCTGAAACATTTGTGCCTGTTGCTTGAGAATCAGAAAAAATAGAGCTATTATCAGGGCGGTAAGTAACTGCGCCATCCATTTGACCGCCTGCAGTTGGAATCATACTTACCAGTTGTAGTTTTCCTTTTCCTTTCTTAAATGTTACTTTTGTTGTAATATCGCTTGGTGCATCAATAAAGAAGTTTTTATCAATATCAGCTGTCTTTCCGTCTGCAAAAATTAATTTCACTGAATAAGCACCGTCCTTAATTTGAGATACTACTACGTTCGTCTGAGGAACAGAATTTTGTTTAATACCATTCAAAATAACATAGAATTGTTGCCCTCCGTTGTTGAAAATGGTAAGATTACTTTGAGCATTTGCTAAATTCCCAAATGCCAGAAGTATTAAAAAAAGAATTTTTTTCATAACTATAATTTTATTTTAGCCAAAGTTATTTATAAAATTCACACCTCGTTTGGTAATTTTTTACTTTTGTTAAATGTATGTCATTGTCGATGTTGAAACAACCGGTGGTAGTCCAAAGAATTCTAGGATTACGGAGTTGGCAATGTATAAATACGATGGAGAAAGAATCGTAGATAAGTTAGTTACCTTATTAAATCCAGAACAGCCAATTCCAGAATTTATCGTTCGATTGACAGGAATTACAGATAAAATGGTGGCTGATGCGCCAAGATTTTTTGAAGTTGCAAAACAAGTTATTGAATTTACAAACGATTGTATTTTCGTTGCACACAATGTTGCCTTTGATTACGGTATGTTGCGGAGTGAGTTTAAACAACTCGGTTATGATTTTCGTTTGCCACACATGTGTACCGTTCGAGCCTCCAGATATGTTTTACCTGGGCATAAGTCTTACAGTTTAGGAAATATTTCCAAAGAACTTGGCATTGAAATCAATGGTCGTCATAGAGCCGGAGGTGATGCACTGGCAACGACCGGATTGTTTGAAATTTTGATAAAGAAAGATCCACTTGGATTAAAAACATTTATTCAGCAAGAACTCAACCCAAAGTCAATCCACCCAAATTTGAATCTAGAGATTATTGATGAATTACCCACTAAAGCCGGTGTTTATAAGTTTTATAATGAATTCAATCAATTGATTTATATTGGGAAAAGTATCAATATAAAAAAACGAGTTGAACAGCATCTGCGAAATACAAAAACAGCGAAAGGATTAAAAATGATTCAAGACATTGTCAGAGTAGATTATGAATTGACTGGTTCTGAGCTCATAGCTATGTTACTTGAATCTGATTTGATAAAGCAAAATCAACCAATATACAACCGTAGATTAAGAAAAAGTTTGTTCCCATTGGGTTTGTTTGATGAAAAAGATGACCTTGGATATCTAAGACTAACGATTCAATCAACATCAAAAAAGACTACTTTACCATTGATCCATTTTACTTCAAAAAAAGAAGCTACAAATTATCTAATCATGGCAGTTGAAAAAAATCGACTTTGTCAGAAATTGTGTGGTTTATACAATTCTCAAAATGGATGCTTTCACTATGAAATAAAACAATGTGATGGTGCGTGTATTGGAAGTGAGTCTCCTCAAAGTTATAATGAACGAATTAATCAATTTATTGCAAATTTGACTTATGAAGGAAAAACTTTTTATATCCTTGATAAAGGAAGACACAAAGCCGAAAAGAGCATAGTTTGGATAGAAAACGGAAGTTATCGAGGATTTGGATATGCTCCGTTTCATTTTAATGGAAAAGAACCTTTTCACTGGAGTAAGTATATTGTTCAGCAGTTGGAGAATCGAGATATTAAGACAATAATAAATCAGTTTATCAGAAAAGATAAAGCACATAAAATCGTTGAAATATAAAATGAATTTCACGTTAAAAAGTTAACTTAGTAAGGTGAAAGGTAAAGTTGTAATTCTTGGTTCTGGAACTTCTCAAGGTGTACCTGTTATTGCTTGTGATTGCCATGTTTGTTTATCCGAAAAAAAGAAAGATCAACGAACAAGAGCTTCTGTTTTGATTCAGGTCGGTGAGGAAAACTATGTGATTGATACAGGACCGGATTTCAGATTTCAAATGTTACGTGAAAAGGTGAAGTCGTTGAGGGGGGTCATATTTACTCATGAGCACAAAGACCATCTTGCCGGATTGGATGACGTAAGAGCATTTAATTACAAAGAAAATAGGTCAATGGAAGTCTATTGTACTTTGGAAGTAGAACAAGCTTTAAAAAGAGAATATCACTATATTTTTTCAGAGAATCGCTACCCTGGAATACCAAAAGTGGAACTGATTCGAGTAAGTAATCACAAAATTGAGCTTAGAAACAATCTAGAATTACTTCCAATTGATGTTTTACATTATAAAATGCCTGTGAAAGCCTATCGTTTTGGTGATTTTACATACATTACAGATGCGAAGAAAATCAGCAGGGAAGAGACTGAGAAAGTGATTGGTACGAAAACGTTAGTTGTAAATGCATTGCATCGTTCAGAACACCTTTCTCACTTTAATTTAAAAGAGGCATTGGATTTCATTGAAATTGTAAAACCCGAAAAAGCCTATTTGACACACATCTCACATTTGTTTGGAACTCATTCTGAAATAGAAGCGGATTTGCCTCCAAATGTATTTGCAGCTTTTGATGGTTTAACATTGGATTTTGATTACTAACAACATTTTGGTTGAAATTCTTTCATCTGAAAATAATAACCTTGAATTAACCGATTAATTTTGTTTTTGTGAATCAGAAATTCATTGATATTAAAGGCTTGATTGCAAGCAAAAATCCTAAGTTACTACGTTGGTTACCTGGTTTTGTCATTGGTTATTTGCGAAGAATTCTTCATGAAGATGAAATAAATCAATTTTTAATAGACCATGAAAACTATTATGATGCTGATTTTTGCGAAGCGATTATCAATTATTTCAATATAGAATTGGAAATTGAAGGTATTGAAAATATTCCGAAAGACGGTCCTGTAATACTAGCAATGAATCATCCGCTTGGAGGGATGGATGCCATCGGATTAATTGTAGCGATTCGACACCGAAGAAAAGATTTGAAATTCATTGTTAACGATTTATTGATGAACTTAAAGAACCTCCAGAATTTATTCATCGGTGTAAACAAGCATGGCAAAAATGATATCTCAATTAGGGAGCAGATTAAGAATGCATTTCACTCAGAAAATGCAATCTGTATTTTTCCGGCTGGACTTGTGAGTAGAAAGATTGATGGTAAAGTTCAAGATTTAAATTGGAAAAAAACTTTTGTGACTTACGGAAGAGAATTAAATAGAACCATCGTTCCGATTCATGTAGAAGGGGAATTGACACCATTTTTTTATCGGATGTCAAAATTCAGAAAGTTTATTGGAATAAAAGCAAATATCGAAATGCTGTGGTTGTCAGATGAATTGTTCAAACAACGAAATAAAAAAATCAAAATTACAGTTGGAAAACCAATTGTTTGTTCAGAAATTGATTCAGATATGAATGATACAAAAGCAGCGCAATACATCAGAAATATTGTTCATGAATTATAAATAGAATTATGAGAGAAATTATTGAACCAATATCTAAAGAGTTATTAAAAAAAGAATTGTCAAAAGATAAATTTCTTCGTTTCACAAGAAAAGGGGACAACGAAATATATATTGTTGATAATAACAATGCCCCGAATGTTGTTCTCGAAATTGGACGATTGAGAGAAGTAACTTTTCGTGCTTCTGGCGGAGGAACAGGTGAATCAATAGATTTAGATGAATACGATACTAGTGAACATTGTTATATGCAGTTGATACTTTGGTCTCCCGAAGATGAAGAAATTATCGGAGGATATCGATACATCAAATGCAAAGATGCGATTGATGAAAACGGAGAAATACATTTGTCTACAACACATTATTTCGATTTTTCAGAACGATTTGTTAAAGAATTTTTACCGCATACTATTGAATTGGGACGAAGTTGGGTGCAACCAAATTTTCAACCGAGTGTCAATCCAAGAAAAGGACTTTTTGCACTAGACAATATTTGGGACGGTCTTGGAGCATTGATTAAATTCAATCCAGAAATCAAGTATTTTTTTGGAAAAGTAACCATGTATCCGAATTACAATACAGATTGTAGAGATTTCTTACTGCATTTTATGCATCATTATTTTCCAGACAACGACCATTTAATGAAGCCTTATTTTCCTTTAGTTCAGAACTATGATAAAGCTTACGTTGAATCGCAATTGGATGGTCTGGAATTTAAAGATGGATTTAAAGTTTTAAATGGGCATGTGAGGGACAAAGGCGAGTTTATTCCACCTCTTGTGAATATCTACATGAATTTATCTCCGACAATGAAAACATTCGGTACGGCTGTCAATCCAGATTTTGGAAATGTAGAAGAAACTGGGATTCTTGTTACAATTGATGATATTTTCCCAGATAAAAAGGACCGACACATCAATTTTTAAAGCGAGGTATTATATTTTTTAACAAAGGACTCCAAATCTGAGATTCCTGTTTTTTTGATTAATTTTTCTTTCAATCGCCCGATGTAAACATTAACGTGCGTTTCATTCATCTTTTTACTGATATAATTCGATGGTTTACCGTAATAATATTTCATCTTCAAAATGAGCGCATCGCGTTTATCCAGATTTTTTAAAAATTCTTGAACCGAATCATCCAGGTCATTTTGATTTTCGGAATTAACAATGTCATTTTCTTTGGCAACATTTAGTGAAATTTCATCGAAGACCAATTTGATTTTCCTTTTTCCATTTCTTTTTCTAATTTCTGAAATGCAATATTTTGAAACAACGGAACGAAGCCATGCCTTAGTTGAAAAAAGATCGGGGTGTTCATCATAAAGTTCTCCAATTCTATTAAAAAGATGAACTTGCAATTCCTGAAAAATATCCTTTACGTCTTCGCCTTTAAAATAATTACGGATGACAGAAACAATGAAACCGTCGTAACGATTTTTCAATTCTATAAAAACAGCTTCATGTAAACGACGATCCATTAATTTATTCTGAAATTAATTCTTTTGGTTTTCCAATTAAATGCTCCAATCCATCAATTCTATCCTCCATGTCGTAAATTGAAAATTTATCAATGCCGGAAAAAATCGAATTCAATATCTGGTCAAGGTCTTTTTCATCTTTTCGAAGCAACAAAACTTCTGATTTATGTTTTTTTAGAATGTAAACGAGATTTGAAATTTCTCTTCGGATATCAAAGCATAACATCCCCATCGGATAAATGAATAGATTAATGCAAGGATCTTTAAT
>CANGLG010000046.1 GCA_947454395.1 Flavobacteriales bacterium | reverse complement strand
ACACGAATTGATGGATATGGAAATGGTAATCGTTCCTTAGAATTTGATGATGTTACATTGAGTAATATTTTGGCGAATGGTTACATGGAAAATCCTACATATGATTATGGAAAGGGTCCAATAAACATTAAGGTGGTAGACCCATTGAATTTAGCACCGGGATATTTTGAGTGTAAATTCAGAGATTATGTTGCGCCAGCTTCAGGTAATGGAGCCGATACAGCAAGTTGGGTAATTTATCGTTATGACCAAAAAGGTGGAACAGTATTGGATTCTGTATCATCAGAAAGAGCAATAGATAGCGATAATGAACAGATTATTCCTGAATGGGGAGTTTCAGTTCAAATATTTCAAACGAAGTATTATTTCCCAACTGGTTCAGGAAATGTGGCTGCAAAAACAACTGACATGATTGATGCATCGATTAATTTTTCAGATTCATCAAAAAGATGGTTGGCAGGAGTTATGGATAACGATGCATTTTTCCCGACCAATTGGATACGCTCAGGAGATTATGATGATACAAACTCTACACAAGGAGTTGCAGAGTATTTAAATGCCATCAACTATAAGGATGATATCGGTGCAGATCCAGATCAGAAATATGAAAGTATTTTGGATGGAACTATTGCTCCACATCGTTTGACAGGTTACCAAGCAGATTACATGCCACTTGCTTATTACAATACTACTTCTCCTGGAAATGCAAGGTCGAACGCCTCCATCAGTTTCTTGCCAAGTGTTAATATCGTTATTACCAAAGATAAGAGTTTATGGACAAGATGTCCTGTAATTGAACTAGGAAGAAACTCTGCCTTGAGTGTTGGTGGTGCAAAAGCTGGAGCAAGAAGAAAAAGCTACGCTGTTGACAAGAATGGTAACTCTCAAACGGATACTGCAACCTATAAAATAGGAATGGGTTGGTTCCCGGGTTATGCAGTTGACTTGGAGACAGGAGCCAGATTATACATGGCATTTGGAGAGAATTCATTCTTGGGCGGAGAAAATGGAGCAGACATGATTTGGAATCCTACAGAAAATTTAGTTAGTAACGTAGGAACACCATTGATGGGAGGAATGCATCCAATTTATGTTTTCAGTTGTGATCAAGCAAAAATAAACGGATATACCTCTGGTTATGACTTTCCGGCATATATTCCATCCGTAGCAGAGAATGATGCAAGCAATGAGTTATATAAGAAATTGAAAGAGGTTGAGCAAAACAACACAACATCGAAAAGACAATTTTACGGAAGTTTGACATGGGTAGCCTATCCAGTATTGAAACCTGGACAAACGTTGTTATCCTCAGATGTAACGATAAAATTGAGAATCAACAAGGAATACAAGAACTACATTTGCTCAGGAGAAAATGCCGGAAAACCAATGTATTCTTGGTCAATGGATAAAATTGCAACTGAAGTAGGACAGAGCAAGAGATTAGAAGAAGTTTTGGATATGATAAATGTAGTGCCTAATCCTTATTATGCTTTTTCAGAATATGAGAGAACTAGATTAGAGACTAAAGTAAAAATCACAAACCTACCAGAAAAATGTACTGTAAGAATATACACGACAAGTGGAAAATTGGTAAGGACATTTAAGAAAGACAGTCCAGTTACTTCACTAGATTGGGATTTAACAAACCAAAAATCTATTCCAGTAGCAGGAGATGTATACTTAATTTATGTAGAAGTTCCTGATATCGGAACCAGAGTACTGAAATTCTTTGGAGGTATGAGGCAGGTTGACTTACAAGGTATTTAATTAATAGATTTATCTGATATGAAAAACATATTTAAAAACTTATCATTATGTTTTGCAGTGGCAACTTCTTTAAATGCCATTGCTGGAAATGAAGACCGAGTAGGTTCAGCAGGAGCATCTCATTTATTGGTAAATCCTTGGGCTAGAAGTTCTGCATTAGCAGACGCAGCCTATGCAAACACAAATGGATTAGAAGCAACATATACGAACATTGCAGGTCTTGCATTTACTGATAAAACACAAATTAAATTCAATTATTCAAATTGGATGGGAAATGCAGGAATAGGTTTGAATTCAGCAGGAATTGCTCAACGAATCTCTGAATCGAACGTAATTGCAGTTAGTGTTCAGTCAATGAATTTTGGAGATATTCCAATTACTACAGTTGCCAATCCAGAAGGAAATATTGGTTTTTTCTCTCCAAAAGCAAATGTATTTAACGTTGGTTTTGCAAGAGCATTTTCGAAAAGTATTTATGGAGGTGTTAATTTTAAAGTGATTTCAGAAAGCATCTCTAATTTAAAGGCAAATGGAATTGCACTCGATGCTGGAATTAGATATGTTGCTGGGGATAATGACCAGATTAAATTTGGTATCGCTCTTAAGAATGTGGGTCCTGTAATGAGATATAAAGGAGATGGTTTAGCTCAGCAAATAACTTATGTATCAACAGGTTATATAGCTTCATTAGAAGAGCGTTCCGCTACTTTTGAGATGCCTTCTTTATTAACTATTGGTGGGTCTTATGATTTTATTTTCAATGAAAAGAACAAACTTAATGTTGCATTAGGTTTTACTGCTAATTCATTTATGAATGACCAATACCGAATAGGTTTTGATTATGCAATGACAAATGAAAAAATGGCATTTAATCTAAGAGCGGGTTATGCATATGAAAAAAATATTTTTTCAGCTGAAAACAGATCCAATGCCCTTGTTGGTCCAACAGCTGGGTTTTCAATAGATGCATTAATCGGTAAAAATAAAAGTGCTTTAGGTTTAGAATACTGTGCAAGAATGGCTGGTGTTTTTGGAGTTATTCATACTGTAGGAGCAACAATAAGTTTAAAATAATTTTATTAAATTTGTATGGCAAGAGAGTCTGTGAAGGCTCTCTTGTTGCGTTTAATATATAAATACTATGTCACAAATAAGTTATTACACAGCGGAAGGTCTTCAAAAATTGAAAGATGAATTATATGAATTGAAAACAGTTCAAAGACCATCAATATCAGAACAAATTGCAGAAGCACGAGATAAAGGAGATTTATCCGAGAATGCAGAATACGACGCAGCAAAAGAAGCTCAGGGAATTCTAGAAATGAAAATTTCAAAAATGGAGGCAATAATTGCAAATGCCAGGTTAATTGACGACACAAATATCGATGCTTCTAAAGTTTATATTCTTTCAAAAGTAAAATTGAAGAATCAAACAAATGGAATGGAAATAGAATACACAATAGTTGCGGAAAATGAGGCGGATATCAAGCAAAGAAAAATTTCTGTTGATTCACCTATTGGAAAAGGTTTGTTGGGTAAATCCAAAGGAGAAATAGCGGATATTACAACTCCAGGAGGACTAATGAAATTTGAAATAATTGATATTACTCGGTAATGCCATCGATTTTTTCAAAAATTATATCTGGTGAAATACCTTGTTATAAAATTGCAGAGGATAATGAGTTTATAGCATTTTTGGATATTAATCCATTGGCTTTGGGACATACTTTGGTGATTCCAAAACTAGAAATTGATTATTTGTTCGATTTAGACGATGAATTTTTAGGACGAATGATGAAATTTTCAAAGAAAGTAGCTTATAAATTAAAAAATAATGTCGAATGTAAGCGAATCGGTTTGAGTGTAATTGGACTAGAAGTACCCCATGCTCATATTCATCTGATTCCAATTAATTCTATTTCAGACATGAATTTTCAACGTCCGAAATTAATTCTGGATTCTAAGGAATTTTCTAATTTACGGGATAAAATATTACAAGATTAAATGAGAATCGTAATCGTATATATTCTTTTATTTATCAATTTTTCTGCTTTTTCTGGTCCATCAGATTCGTTGAAAATACTGTTCATTGGAAATTCTTTCACTCATATGAACAGCATGCCGAAAATTTTCGAACGTTTATGTAAGGAAAAGGAAAAACCTGTGTATGTTCAAATGAATACGTTGGCTGGTGCTTCTTTTAAAGTGCATTTTACACGTAATGATATGTTTGAGGCAATTAAAAGTAGAAAATGGGATTACATTGTTCTTCAAGGATATTCAAGAGAGTTTTCTCATTCTTATGATAAAATCGATCAAGAAACTGTTCCTCACCTCTCAAAAATAATTGATTCGGTAAAATTTTATAATCCTTGTGCAAATATGCTGTTTTATATGACATGGGGTTATAAAAATGGTTATACAGAGACCAAGGAAAACGATACATACGAGAAAATGACAAATAATATTTCTAATGGTTATCGTTACATTTCATCCTGTTACGACTTTCCTATTGTACCAGTTGGACTCGTTTGGTCAAGGTTAAGATTGAAGTACCCAGAAATAAATCTCTATGATGCCGATGAGGCTCACCCAAATAAAAATGGGTCCTATTTATCTGCTTGTACTTTTTACTGTTCAATTTTCAAAGAATCTGTTTCTGGTGCTCTTACTGGTACGATTGATTCTAATATTGCAACGGCAATTCAAAAAGAGGCTTCTGAATACGTTCTAAATAATTTAACAGAGTTTGGATTAGATAGAAATTATTTTTACGTTAAACCTCAAAGAACAACTTCTGGAAAATACAAACTTTTAGTTAAAGCATCCTTTTCAAATACTGCAACATATTCATGGGATTTGGGTAATGGAGTTACTAAATCCGAAAGTGAATTTGAGTATTATTATAAAAATCCTGGAACCTATAAAATTAAACTAGTTGTTAATGAATCCTGTGGTGCAAGAGTTTTTACAAGAACTATTAAATATGTTGCTCCTCCAAATCCTGTGAAATATAAGAGCTCAAAACCTAAAAAGAAAGGGAATTCAAAAAGAAAAAACTAGAGGCCCAACAATTTACTTTTTTAAACATCCTTTTTTAAGTTCCCTTTTCTTCCAATAAAGCTAAGTTTAAATATATTTTTCAGTGAAAATCGGCTAAAAAATTTATTGTAAATTACCTCAAGCGGTTCGATATATTTAATAAATACCACAAACGCAAAAATTGCTGATAAAGAAATAACTATAGACTCCAAAGGAGGCAAGTTTTTGTCGAAAAAATTTGGAACAAGACCAAAGCCAAAAATTCCACCATAGAGAATAATAACATGAACAATATAAATTGGAAGTGTATTTTGTCCAAGTTTCAAAAATAACCCAGCTTTAATTTTGAACCTAGCATCTATGAGCATTAAAAGACCTAGCAAAGAAATTACTTGTCCGAATCGCATAAATGAAAACGAAGTAAGGGAAAAAACACCTTTATCTGTAAGATGAATATATTCTGTAAAATGATCAATATTATTGAAAGCAGTCTGAGCGAAAACATTCAATAGAATTCCTATCACAATAAACAATCCTCCAAACCAGAATTCCTTACATTTTTCTTCATATTTTCTGATTATACTTCCAACCATTCCTCCAAAAACAACATACCCGGAATATCTAATAATACCGAAATCACTGTATTTCCCATAAAACATGTTTTGAATAAAAGAAGGAAACCCATTGGGCCAATAATTTGGTGTTTTTATACTACTGGATTCCAATCTGATTTCATCCATTTGTACATAATTTTTTAGATGTGAATAGGCGATGAAAATAATTAGTCCAGCAATGAAGTAATACCAGTGTATTTCAAGTTTGCCAATCAAATAATGGAGACCATAAATTATTAAGAGTAACAAAATTCCAATTCCAATTGATTGAAGCACATGAAATGCTTGTAACCATTCGAAATGAAATTGAAAATCCCAACCTTTTCCGTTTTTTACATTTTCAAAACCATAGCATAAATCACGAATAATTGTATTGACATCCAATTGAATAAAATATCCCCAAAATAAAAGCATTCGAACTCTTTTAAAGCCTTTGCGTACACGATCACTTTCAAAATAAGATACGTTTTTTTCTTTACAAAGAAGGTAAACAAAGACCAATCCAGTAACTGTAAAAAACAATGGTGATGTTAATCCATGTATATTGTGCCAGATTTTGTAAGGTAAAAAAGCTTCGTTTCTATATGCGTTAGTAAGTGCTGCTCCTGTAAAATGTCCTTCAAGCATCATAATTATAGCGATGCTTCTCGCCATGTCAATAAATTGGAGTCTAGGTTTTGTTTGTTTTACCGTTTGTTCTAATGTCACAGTCTTGTTTTAATCAAAATTACTTAATTTCTGTAGTTATAAACAACTCAAGTTGATTTTCAAAGCCATCCACTTGAATTTGGAAAGATTTACGATTGAACCCCTTTAATTTCGATGAGTTTAGTGTAAAGGGAATAATTAAAGATGCTTTTGGCTCAATTGAAAATGTTTTTGGGAATAGTGTTAATTCGCTTTCATTGTTTATTATTTTGATTGTTACTTTTTCATCAGATTGATTTATTACAGAGAATTCACTACTTATCGTCTCACCGTTTTTTCTAACTCCTGCATTAAAAACATAGTTTTTAGCAATTATTGGAAAGACTTGTTTTCCTTTTTCAAAAGTAACTTCTTCAATATGTAGTTTTCTTTCAATACTTGCTTCCTTGGAAAAAACCGATTCTTTTTGATTATAAAAATCATCACTTGTAGTTTGATCCGCAGAAAATTCTCCAAAAGGAACAAATTCAAAAGAAAGTTTTGCGCCATTCACCGCAGAACCATTCAGATAATTTTTGAGTTCGCCATGATTGTATTCATGAAAGAAGTTTACTAAAGAAGAAATTCGCCTTTTTGTGAGATTGACGTTGTATTGAGTTTTCGCTATAGGACTTGCAAAACCTTTTATCGTAATGATTACGCGTGAACCTGAAGCAAGTTCTTTAGATATCAATTCAGTAAATTCTATTAGATCATTGGCCCCTTGATCAACATCATTTTTGAAAAAGTAATCTAATTCCAAAATTTTCTTTTGAGTTTCATTTTGATTCAATTCTTTTCCTACTTCTTTTTTGTAAACTTCAAAATTTTCCTGATACAATTTGTAAGTACTCATGTAATTGAGTTTTGATGTTGTTTCCCATGAGTCAGGGTTTGGGCGATCATTTTGAAAATACAATCGTACAGGTAATTTCTTTTTAATATTTATTGATGTTGTTGAGTTTAATGAATCAATCGTATTTGATGAAATAATTTCTGAATTCTTCAATTTTGGATACTTAACGAAAATGTCACTACAACAAGTCGGGTTTTTAGTATACCTCGTTCCTAACCTATTTGAAGAAAGATAAATCGTATCGTTATGTTTAAAAAAGTACTGGTCATTTGCTGGACTATTGACTGGTAAACCAACATTTTCTATTTTAGTAAAAGGATAGTCTGAGTAGAAGACATCCTGCCCACCAAATCCAAAATGCCAAGAAGATGAGAAATACAAGCGATTATTTGTGGAATCATACCATGGACTTAATTCGTTATCAATTGTGTTAATTGCAGACAAATTTTGAATATTCTCAATTTTAGAACCATTTATATCAGCACTCCAAATGTCCAAGCCACCTTTCGAACCTTTCATATCTGATGCAAAAAACAATACTTCTTTCCCATTCATTTTAGCGATAAAAGGCATTGTTGAGTTTTTCCCTACCTCATTTATTTCCTTTCCGAGTGTATCTATTTTCGACCAAGTACCTTTTGAATAATTCGTGACTAAAATTTTACATTTATAATTGTAGCCTTCATCTTCACATAAGCTAAAATAAAAGTGACCTCCATCAATTGAAAAAGTTCCATTTCCAGAATTTAGTTTTTCAATAACCAATGAATCTATACGCACATTTTGTTTGAACTCTCCGTTATTGATTTGAGAACTATAAAGTCTGGTTTTGTAATTTTTACTGTATGCCTCTTCTTTTGAATTTATGGAGTCAGCTCTTAATGACGAAAATATTAATTGATTGTCACGAATGGTGTGTCCGAATTCTGCATCCGCTGAGTTCACTTCGTCAGGCAAGGATTCAAGAGGTTTAAGTGTATCTGAATAATTCTTTATCACCCAAGCCGTGGCGTCAATTTCTTGAACTGCTTTTTTGAACAAGTAATTATTTTTATCGTTTTCGTATTTTCGTTTTGCAAGTTTAAATGTTTCAAATGCTTTCGGGTATTTTGCATTTTGTTTTTGCATTAATCCCAGATACAAAATACTTGTAGGATATAATTTAGCATCGTCTCTCGCAAAAACTTTAGCATAATATTCCTCAGCAACAACATAGTTTTTATAAGCGCGTTGAACTTCGGCAAATTTCCATTGTAATTCGAGTGAATTAGAATCTTGTTTGAGTGCTTGTTGATAATAATCAATTGCATAAACGTAATCCCCTTTATTGTACTGCTGGTCTGCAAATTCAATTAGTTTTTTAGTCTTCACCTGCGTAAATGAGACCAATGAAACTAGAATAAAACAAGCAATTAAATATAATCTGGGCATACCCGATGAATGATGTTTTTGGGTTTGAATTTTCGAATGATGTATCTTACTGCAATTTCAAGCCCTCCACGATTATTGCTCGCAGGCACTAGTTTTGAAAAATTCACATCATAACTAACTCCGACAAAGAAATCTTTGTAATCGTACCCTAAAATAAGATAACCGGCATCTTTTGTGCGATACCATGCGCCAGCATAAAAAGCTCTGTAAATTCCTTTCGAAGATGGCAGGTAGAACTTCCCGGAAGATCCAAGAATAAATTCACGATATACTCCTTGTTGAAAGTACTGAAAACTTGGAATAATGTCCCACCGTTCATTTAACTTAAAAGTTCCTTTTACAAATCCATTGTAGCGAACGTCTCTTTCAATTTGTTGGTTGTAAAATCCTTGATTGGGTTGATTGAGATTAAATGCTCCTGCTCCTGCAATGATTTTAAACCGATCACTTTGTCGCCATTCATAGATGAATCCCGTTCCAATCGAAATATTTGTTTTTCGATCACTTTGGTAATTTTCATTTGTAGGTAAACTTTGGTCGAAAATGTAACCATTGTATTGGCTGTCGAAGTAAAGTTGATTCCAATTAATTTGTCTGTGGTTCATACCAATGTTTAGACCAGGTCTAAAAACATGGGAGGAATCTTTTGTGAGTTTTATAGAACGCGATAAATTCCCTTGAACCTCAATAGTTCGAAACGTACCATCACCAGCCTGATCGTGAAACATTAATAGACCCGCGCCCCAACGTTTAAACTTTGCATCAGTGGACATTGAAAAAGTATTATAAGGAATTGTAACACTTCTCCATTGATCCCTGTAATTTGCAATAAAGCGATAATCTCCATCAAAATGCCCTGCTTGTCCCGGGTTTTGAAACAATTGATTGTCATTAAATTGTGACCAATGAATGTCTTGACAAACTGCTGTTTTAAAAACAACAAAAAGAATAACCAGAAGACAAAATTGTTTCAACATATTAAACCTTATGCTAATTTACGAAAAACAAGCTTAAACTAAAAATTATGGAGTAGACAGCGAAACAGGAATAATTTTACCGTTAATATATCGACTTGCATTCTCTGCAAAATCCACAATAAAATCAGCCATTTGTTGCGGAGAAAGTGGTGCACTATATCCAGGAAAAGCATCTTCTAACATTTCGGTTTGAACAGCACCCAAGCACAAGCAATTCATACGAATATTCGTTGCTTTGTATTCTTCTGCAAATAGCTCAGTAAAACTGCATAAAGCTGCTTTAGAAGTTGAGTATGCAGCTAGTCCGGCAAATTTCATACTTCCCTGAAATCCACCCATAGAACTAATGTTAACGATGTGTGAGTGAGAAGCATTCATTTTTTGAATAAAATACTGAACAGTTTCCATTACGCCAATCGCATTAATTTGATAGGATTGCGTAAATTCTTCATGCGTAATCGACTCGAATGGTTTATTAACCAAGGTGCCGGCATTGTTGATGAGAATGTCAATTTTTGATTCTTCTTGAAAAATATCTGCAAGTTGACCGGCAATGGAATGCGATAAATCGAAAGAAGCACAATGTACATTTGAAAAATCACCAAAATTCGAAATTAGTTTTTCTTTATTTCTGGCCAAAGCATAAATTTTGGTTGATCTGTTTTTCGCCAATAATTCAACTATTGCCCTTCCAATTCCTCGACTTGCGCCAACAACAACAATTGTTTTACTCGTCATAGCTTATTGTTAAATTTTCAGATGCTGGGTGTGCTTGACACGTTAAAATGTATCCATTTTTTACTTCTTCATCCGTTAATGAATAATTCAAACGCATTGTAGCTTTTCCATCCAACACTTTCGCTTTACACGAACAGCAAACGCCCCCTCGGCATGAGAACGGCGCGTCTAGCCCGCTTTTTTCAACCAAATCAAGTATGCTTGAATTTCCTTGTTTCATATCAAAAGTTGCCACTTCGTGGTCCAAAATTACTTTGACATGGCTTGTTCCTTTGAATTCTTCTTCTGAAGATTTTGCTTCTATTTCGGTTGGTGTTGTGAATAATTCAAATTTGATTTTTGAATTATGAACTCCAAAAAAGGTTAGAACTTCTTTTGCATCATGAACCACTCCTTCCGGACCACAAATAAAGAACGCATCAGCTTTCAATAATTCCAAATCACCTTTAATAATTTCCATTAAAGCTTCTTTGTTAATTCTGCCTTTTTTGAATTCAGCATTCTCCTCTTGGCTCAAAAAGCCCGTCATTTCAACATTTTCAATTGCTTTTATTTCATTAATGAAAATAGCATCTGAAAGCGTTCGATTACCATAAAATAAATTCATTTTTCCAGAGCCAATTGATTTTGCAATCGATAATATCGGTGTAATCCCACTTCCGGCCGCAATTGCTACAATGTTCTTCTGTTCTGAACTTAATTTGAAATTCCCTTCTGGTTTACCAACGTGTAATGTTGTACCAATTTTAACTTCTTTGTTAAACCAATTTGAAACGATACCATTTTCAATTGCCTTCACGGCTACAGATAATGGTTCATTTGTATCGGAGCAAATCGAGTAAGAACGTCTTAGCTTTTTTCCATCAACTTCAATTTCAAAATTAAGGTATTGGCCAGGAGTAAATTGAAATGTTGATTTTAATTCAGTAGGAATCTCCAATGAGACCATCACTGATTTTTCATTCAAACGTTTTACATCAGAAACTTGAAGTTCATAAAATCCCTTGCTAATATGATTGGTTTCTTTCTTTTTAAATATGTCAAATAATCCCATGTGAAAATTTATTCGTCAAATGATACAACCACTTTTTCTGAAGTTGGATGCGATTGACACGTTAAAATATATCCTGCTTCTACTTCATCAGGAGTCAAAGCATAATTAATAACCATACGAACAGAGCCTTCCAAAACCTTGGCTTTACAAGTACAACAAACCCCACCTTTACAAGCATATGGTAAATCTCCACCTGCTTTTTGTGCTGCATCAAGAATGGTCATTCCGTTTGAATCTAATTCAAATTCAAAAGAATCATCATCTAAAATTACTTCCACTTTTGATTCAAATGAAGGAAGATTTGCCTGTTCAGCCTCTTTTTTCGCAACTCTTGCTGAGCTGGTCGTAAACAATTCAAAATGAATATTTTTTTCATTCATCCCTTTTTCGGACAACGCTTCTTTTACATCCAAAATCATTTGTTCAGGCCCGCAAATGAATGCTTCGTCTATTTTAGAATTTTTCAAGAAAGCATCATACAATGCCGTTACTTTTTGTTTATCAATTCTTCCTTTCTGTAATTTATTTCCCAAATTTTCTCTGGAGAAAATATGGACAACACTGATTCTCGTGAGGTAAATATTCTTTAAATCTTCCAATTCCTCTCTAAAAATCACATCGTTAAATCCTTTGTTTCCATAGAAAAAAGTGATATTGCTTTGAGGTTCATTTTTTAGAATTTCTTTAGCGATAGAAAGAATAGGAGTGACCCCGCTTCCCGCAGCGAAAAGTGCGTATGATTTTTCATGTTTCACATCACTAGTTAAAGCAAAATTGCCTGCCGGTGTCATAACCTCAAGTTTGTCTCCAATGTTTAATGATTTGTTCGCGAAGGACGAAAACTTACCGTATTCAACTTGTTTAATTGCAACTCGCCATTCATTTTCAAAGGGGGCAGAGCACAAAGAATAAGAACGTCTTACATCTTCATTGTCAATCATTGCTTTTAAAGTCAAATATTGACCAGCAAGAAATTTATAATCATTTCGCAGTTCATTAGGAACTTCAAATGAGACAGAGACTGATTCTTCTGTTTCTCTGCGTACATCTTTGACTGTTAATGTATGAAATCTTGGTGTCATTCCTGAAAAATTTAAGCGTTCAAAGATAAACAAATGAGCGGTATTTATGTTGTTTAATATTGGTTTCTTTTATGATATTGATCATGTTTGAAACGGGCCTTAATTTATTATATTTGTGAAATAATCATTGTTTATGAAAGAATTGTCTATAGCAGAACTTGAAGCAAAATTTCAAGATAAAATTGACAGGGAAATTAAAATTGAGCCAAATGATTGGATGCCTGATGCCTATCGAAAAACGTTGATTCGTCAGATTTCTCAGCATGCACATTCCGAAGTGGTTGGTATGTTGCCGGAAGGAAATTGGATTACTCGAGCTCCGAATTTGCGACGGAAAGCGGTTTTATTAGCAAAAGTTCAGGATGAAGCAGGTCATGGTTTGTATTTATACAGCTCTGTGGAAACTTTAGGAGCAGATAGAGAATCAACAATTGATGATATGCACGCTGGAAAAGCAAAGTATTCATCTATTTTTAATTATCCTGCATTGACTTGGGCGGACATAGGAGCAATTGGCTGGTTGGTAGATGGCGCTGCAATTATGAATCAAGTTGCTTTGTGCCGAACGTCTTATGGGCCTTATGCCAGAGCAATGGTAAAGATTTGTAAAGAAGAATCTTTTCATCAAAGACAAGGTTATGAGTCTCTTGCAGTTTTAGCGAAGGGTTCTCCAGAGCAAAAAGCAATGGCACAAGATGCTTTGAATCGTTTTTGGTGGCCTGCTTTGATGATGTTTGGACCTAGTGATGCAGATTCTCCGCATTCAGCTCAATCCATTAAATGGAAAATCAAACGTCTTTCAAACGATGAATTACGTCAAAATTTTATTGATGCGACGGTTCCTCAAGCAGAATTAATCGGTCTAACAGTTCCAGATTCAAATTTGAAATGGAATGAGTCTCGTGGACATTATGATTTTTCGCCAATCAATTGGGAAGAGTTTTACCAAGTTCTTGAAGGAAATGGCCCTTGTAATCGGGAACGAATTGAAGCACGAAGAAAGGCAAAAGAAAACGGAATGTGGGTTAGAGAAGCGGCAAATGCATTCGCTGCCAAAAGAGCAATGAAAAAAACAGCATAAGAAATTAAAATTATAAGTTATGTCAACACATGAATGGCCACTTTGGGAAGTTTTCATCAGAAGTAAGCAAGGACTTAATCACAAGCATGTTGGAAGTCTGCGAGCTGCAGATGCAACAATGGCATTGGAAAACGCTCGTGATGTGTACACAAGAAGATCGGAAGGAATTAGCATTTGGGTTGTAGAATCGAATTACGTTCATGCAAATGATCCGTCCGATGCTGATGCGTTTTTTGATCCGTCCGATACAAAAATTTACCGTCACCCAACTTTTTACGAAGTTCCCGACGGAATCAAACACATGTAAAATGAAGAACGAAGCATTATTTCAATATTTACTTCGTCTTGGTGACGATAGTTTGATTTTAGGTCAGCGTTTGGGAGAATTGTGTGGGCATGGTCCAATCTTGGAAGAAGATATTGCGCTAACAAATATCTCACTTGATTTAATCGGACAAACTACAAGTTTGTTGAATTATGCCGGTGAGGTTGAGGGAAACGGTCGTGACGGAGATAAATTGGCATTTTTGCGTTTCGAGCATCAGTATACAAATTTATTGCTCGTAGAACAGCCAAATGGCGATTTCGCTGATACTATTATGCGTCAGTTTTTATTTGATGCTTACAGAAAACCATTATTTGAACGTTTGATAAACTCTAATGACGAACAACTTTCTGCCATTGCTGAAAAATCATTGAAAGAAACGAGGTATCATTTGAAACATACTTCTGAATGGGTAATTCGTT
>CANGLG010000045.1 GCA_947454395.1 Flavobacteriales bacterium | reverse complement strand
TATCATCGGATGAATTGAAACGATTAGGTGAAATTGAACACTATCTTTTAGGGGTAAATTCGAAAATAATTGACATCAAAGGAAAATTAGAACAAGATTTATTCGGTCAATCTTTAGACGTTTTTTACAAACTTAAAGAAAATGCAATAAATGGTGATGCAAAAGCCAAATTGAAACTGGAAAAAATGAGAGATAGTTTTTCTGAAGCATTAAAAGCTGGAGACATTATCAACTTCAACTAATTTCTTTCTTCATTTTATTATTTGCATTTATTTTTACCTTTGTTTCTCATGAGTAAAAACGAATTGCATAAAGTCGCTGTAATTGGAGGAGGAAGTTGGGCAACCGCTTTGGTAAAATTACTATGTAATCATCAACAATCTGTTGGATGGTGGATGCGAAATGAAGAAGCTGTCAGTCACATTCAACAATATAAGCATAATCCACGCTATTTACAATCTGTTCAATTTGATACAAGTCAACTAATAGTAAGTACAAACTTAAGCGAAGTAATTACACCGGCAAAAATTGTGGTTATTGCAACACCTGCCGCTTTTTTAACGAAAATTTTTGATAGCATTTCAGAGGATTTATTCAAAGATAAAATTGTTTTTTCAGCCGTAAAAGGAATAATTCCTGAGCATAACTCAATTCCTGCAAGATACATACACAAAACATTCGGAACGCCCTATGAAAAAATAGGAATCATTTGTGGACCATGTCATGCAGAGGAAGTAGCCTTGGAACGATTGTCTTACTTAACAATTGGTTGTTCGGATATCGATATTGCTCAAGAAATGTCAGAAATGCTCTCCTGTCGTTACATTAAAACAACAACGACAGACGATCTTTTTGGGACAGAAATTTCTGCAGTACTAAAAAATGTTTATGCTTTAGTTGCAGGTATTTGTCATGGATTGGGTTACGGAGATAATTTTCAGGCTGTCTTGATTTCAAATGCAATTCAAGAAATTGAGCGATTTATTGATGTGGTAAGTCCAGTCCATCGTGATACCAAGTCCAGCGCCTACCTTGGAGACCTACTTGTAACAGCTTATTCAAATTTTTCAAGAAACCGGACATTTGGGTTTATGATTGGAAAAGGGTATTCTGTGAAATCTGCACAACTTGAAATGAACATGATTGCAGAAGGATATTTTGCTACTAAATGTCTAATTGAAATCAATAAAAAATTCAATGTAGACATGCCAATTCTGACAGCAGCATACAATATTCTTTACGAAAGAATTTCACCGATTATTGAAATCAAAATACTTTCCGATAAACTTTCTTAAATTATTAAATTTGTTACCAAATAAGAAAAATGAAAGTTTTCAAATTTGGAGGTGCGTCTGTTAAAGATTCAGATGCTGTTAAAAATGTAGCTAAAATTCTTTCCTTATACGAAGGTGATAAATTAATTGTTGTTGTTTCAGCAATGGGTAAAACTACAAACAAATTAGAAGAGGTAGTTGACGCACTTAAGCAAAAAGACAAAAAGAAATTTTTCCATTTAATAAATGATTTAAAGGTGTTTCACAATGATTTATTAGGAAACTTATTTCAGGAAAAGCATTTTACATTATACAATACGATTGAAAGTATTTTTGAACATTTGGAGCAAAAATTCGACCTGCCTTTTTCAGAAAATTATAGTTACGAATACGATCAGATTGTATCCCTCGGAGAAGTGATTTCATCTCACATTGTTGCAAGTTTTTTGTCAGAAAATGGTTTCTTAGTTAAATGGACTGATGCTAGAAATTTAATTCGAACAGATAATACTTATCAGGAAGGTAACGTTGATTGGTCAAAAACAGAGGAACTCGTTAAAACAAAACTAATTCCAGATTTTCAAGAGGCAGATATTTTGTTCACACAAGGTTTTATTGGCCATACCCCAGAAGGTTTTACAACTACGCTTGGTCGTGAGGGCTCTGATTTTTCCGCAGGAATATTTGCTTATTGCTCAAATGCAGAAAGTGTTACAATCTGGAAAGATGTACCCGGTATGTTGAATGCGGATCCAAAATACTTCGAAAACACCGTTAAATTGGATCAAATTTCATTTAAAGAAGCTATTGAACTGGCTTATTATGGAGCATCGGTAATTCATCCCAAAACGATAAAACCATTACAAAATAAAGAAATACCATTATTCGTAAAATCATTTCTTGAACCTAAAAAAGAAGGAACAATAATTCAATCATCAACAAAACAAGACCATTTGATTCCATCGTTTATCGTAAAAAAGAATCAGGTTTTAATATCATTTACACCTAAGGATTTCTCTTTTATTGTTGAGGAGAATCTCAGTGAGATTTTCAGACTATTATCAGAAGCTCAAGCAAAAATTAATATTATGCAAAATTCTGCTGTTAGTTTTTCTATTTTGTTAGATGAAAAAAAGACAGACTTGTCAAAAATTCTTAACTTATTCCAAGGCGGCTACCACGCTCGTTACAATCAAGGACTTGAATTAGTAACAATCCGCCATTACAATCAAGAAACTATTGATCACATTTCAAAGGATAAAGAAATACTTTTGCAACAAAGAACTAGACAAACAGCTCGATTTGTAATGAAAAACATTGATTAAATACCTTTTTTGTGGTATGAATTGTCTTTTTTATTGCTTGTATATTTGTACATGTCATCATCATTAGCTGAAATACATCCCGGAAAAAAAGTTATTGTTTCAGGCATTGACAATTCACATATAACAACAAAATTATTGGAATTAGGATTCATTGCCGGAACTGTAATTGAAGTAATCTTTTCTGCCCCATTCAGAGATCCAATAGCTATTGAACTCAATGGCTCTGTTATCTCTCTCAGGCTTGATGAAGCATCCTTAATTCAAGTTGAAAAAATGGTAAACAGTTAATTTCGTATTTTTGCTACCTCAATTACTAAGACGAAATCAACATAAAAATGAAAATTGCCCTCTTAGGAAATCCAAATACCGGTAAAAGTTCTGTCTTTAATTTATTGACTGGGCTTCGCCAACAGGTTGGGAATTTTCCGGGAGTAACTGTTGAAAAAAAATTCGGTAATATAAAAGTAAACGGAGAAGAACACACCATTATAGATTTCCCAGGTGTTTACAGCATTTATCCTAGAACCAAAGATGAAGAGGTCGTTTACAATGTTCTAACCGATAGTGAATGTGAAGAGTATCCGAATATTTCCCTGTATGTTGCTGATGCTGCGAATCTGGAGCGGAACTTGTTGTTTTTCTCGCAACTATACGACTTAAAAATCCCTTTGATTTTGGTCCTGAATATGTGGGATTTAGCCACAAAAAGAGGTATTAATATCGAAATCGAAGAACTTCAATCCTATTTTCCAGATGTTCCAATTATAGTTACAAATGCCCGAGTTGGAATGGGTAAAGAAAGACTAATCGAGGCAATAAAAAACTACAAACATCAGGAAAGAAATCAGTCGATTATTCAAAATTTCAATCCTTCAGAAAAAGAGGATGTAAAAACCCAAGCATTTGAAGCCACCGAAAGATTCAAAAAACTAAAAGAAATAAGCGCTAAAACTGAGGAAATAATTCAGTCAAAAAGCGATAATTACTCAAAAAAAATAGATAAATTTCTGGTACATCCATTTTGGGGATATTTCATTTTCGTAGGAATATTACTAGTGGTTTTTCAGTTTATCTTTTCTTTTGCATCCATTCCAATGGATTTTATTGATGGCTCCTTTGCCTCCATAAGTGGATGGATTTCAAACGCACTTCCACCTGGAATGCTGAATGACCTGATAAGTCAAGGGATTATTCCCGGAATTGGTGGTGTTGTTGTTTTTATACCTCAGATTGCACTTTTATTTTTCTTTATTTCCATCATGGAAGAAAGTGGTTATCTCGCAAGAGTAGTATTTATTATGGACCGTATCATGCGCCCACTTGGTCTGAATGGAAAAAGTATTGTGCCTTTGATGTCTAGTGCTGCATGTGCAATTCCAGGAGTAATGTCTACTAGAACAATTGCAGATTGGAAAGAGCGTATGATTACGATTTTAGTCGCGCCTCTTATGAGTTGCAGCGCAAGAATTCCAGTATACACTTTACTTATTTCAATTGTTATTCCGAAAACCAAAATACTTGGAATATTAAACCTTCAAGGATTGGTTCTTTTTGGACTTTATTTCATAGGACTCCTTTCCGCATTATTTGTATCATTAATTTTCAAACAGTTTCTTAAAACGAAGGGAAAAGGGTTTTTACTTTTGGAATTACCCGGATATAAAAATCCTCGGTGGTCGAATATTGCAATAAATATTGTAGAAAAAGTAAAAGTTTTTGTTTTGGATGCGGGAAAAATTATTTTGGCAATATCCATTATATTATGGGCTCTCGCTTCTTTTGGACCAGGTGATAAAATGAAAGAAGTAGAAAATTCTTTACGAAATAAAAGTGATTTTATCAAATTACCAAAAGTCGAACAACAACATTATCTTGCTTCTGTAAAACTTGAAGCTTCATATATCGGAATTATGGGAAAAACCATCGAACCAGTGATTAAACCTTTGGGTTACGATTGGAAAATTGGAATTTCTTTGATTACATCATTTGCGGCCCGCGAGGTTTTTGTGGGTTCACTAGCAACTATTTATGCAGTTCATGAAGATGGAGAGGAGAATACAAAGTTGATTGAAAAATTAAGAAACGAAAAAAACAAGAACGGTGAAAAAGTCTATTCGCTGGCAAGTGGAGTATCATTAATGATTTTTTATGTTTTTGCAATGCAATGTATGGCAACGTTGGCAGTGGTAAAAAGAGAGACTAATTCATGGAAATGGCCAATTATTCAGATTATTTACATGGGAATTCTTGCTTATACCGGTGCATTTGTTACATTTCAAATGCTTAATTGATTCCAAATGATGCTATTATTAAATAATTCTAATTAAGGAAAGTATTACTGACATTGTTATTTGAAATAAAAGAATTTCATAAATAGTTCAAAAAATACTACATTTGATAAAATTTTAGTTATGAAAAAGCCTTTTTTAGGATTTCTTTTACTTTTTGTTTTGTTCAGTTCTTGTAGAAAATACAGTGATGGACCTGCAGTTTCACTTCTTTCAAAAAAATCTAGACTTTGCAATGACTGGGTTCTTATAACTCATTTCATCAATGATGAGGATGTTACAGACAAAACGGTGACCGTTAAAATGGTTATTGAAAAAGATGGGACTTACTCTACTTCAGAAACTTTTGATGCGCTTGGTCAATTACAAGGAAATTATTCAAATGGAAATTGGGCTTTCGGTGACACAAAAGATATACTTTTCCTCTATGAAAATGGCTCTGAACAGCCGACAAGAACTTTTAAAATAAAAGAATTAAAAAATAAAGAGTTAAAACTTTCTGAGGAATTTACTTCAATTGATATTGTTCATACGTTTACTTACGTTCCGAATTAAACATATCTTTCGTCAACTTCCATTACGTTACCGCATTTATTGCATTTACGAAGTTCCTCTGAGCTGTAAAATTCCTTAAAACGGGGTAGAAAATCTTTTTCTATATTCTCTAAAGGAAACTTGTATTCATGAAGTTTATTGTTACACTTTTCGCAGAACCACATCAACCCATCCGTTAAATTAGTTCCTTTTCTTACTCGTTCAATCACCAACCCTACGGTGTTTTCTCCTCTAATTGGTGAATGAGGCACATTTCCTGGTAGCAAGAAAATCTCACCCTCTTTTACTAAAATATCCTTAGCTATTCCATCTTCTTGAATGCGAACCAACGCATCACCTTCAATCTGGTAAAACAACTCCTCACTTTCGTTATAATGGTAATCTTTTCTGGCATTTGGTCCTCCGACAACCATCACAATAAAGTCACCTGCTTCTTTGTATAAATTCTTATTTCCAACAGGAGGTTTAAGTAAATCTCTATTCTCGTCAATCCAAGCTTTAAGGTTAAAAGGAAGTAACATGTTTTATTTTTTAATAAAATTAAAAAGAAAAGTAATTTGAAAACCAGTCTCAAATAATTTATAGTGAATTTAATAGTATATCAATTTCTGAAAAGGTATTAAAACTATGAAAACATAATCGAATACACTCTTTTCCTTCTGGAACAGTAGGCGCAAAAATAGGTTTAGAGTATATGCCAATTTCAGAAAGATCGGCTGCTTTTTTTAGCACCTCATCTTTTGATTTATGCTGAAAGACTTGTATTGGCGAATTAATTTCAGAAGTGGTATTTAGTTTCAGTTTTGAGCGAAAATAAGCAATATTTTCATGTAGTTTTTTTTGTCTCTCTCGAATATCTGTTCGCAATATTTTTTTTTCAATTTCGCAATAATCAGTTATTGGTAGAGCCGTCGTATAAATAAACGGTCGGGCAAAATTAACAAGGTATTTTATTAGTTCATTTGAACCTAAAATGGCAGCGCCGTGAAATCCATACGCTTTTCCGAATGTGACTACTCTTGCAAAAACCTTTTCAATCAATTCTCGGCCATGAATAACACCTCTTCCCTCCCATCCAAAAACTCCTGCTGCGTGAGCTTCATCTACGATTATAAATGCTCCTTTTTTTTCAGCTAAGTCAATTATTCCTTTAATCGGAGCCATATCTCCATCCATGGAATAAAGACTTTCTATCACTATATAAATCGTGCCCTCTGATTTTTCTATTTTTTTTTCAAGGTCATTTAAGTCATTGTGTCTGAAAGAAATTGAATTTGCGTAGGAAAGTCTTATTCCGTCTCGGATACTTGCATGAACAAATTCGTCAAAAAAAACAGTATCCCCTCTTTGTGGAATTGATGACATTAATGCAAGATTCGCATTATAACCACTATTAAATACCAAGGACGACTCTGAGTCAAAAAATGATGCAATTGACTTCTCTGCTTGCAATGCTTCATTTGAATTTCCAGACAACAATCTTGAACCTGTCGCTCCGAATCTTTTTGACTGTTCTATAGAATGGTCTTTTATTTGTGCTAAACCAAGGTAATCATTTGAAAAAAAATCAATTGAACCTTCCGGAATTGATAAAAAACGAAGTGTATGATTCTGTTTTCGTTTATCTAATTTCGAAATCAGCTTTTGATCCATTATGATTTAGAATCAGCCGTTACAATTTTTCTTGGTTGAAATCCCGCCTCAAATGCATTTTTCTTAGCTTCCTCAAGTTCTGTTTGTCTTGCGGCTTCTTGTTTTTTTCGTTCCTCAATTTTAGCATCAGGAATTGTTACCGGTTGTTCCGCATCCTTAAATGGTTCCTTTGAAATTAGACCTAGAATTTCAAACATTTCTTTGTCTTCATTAAAGTCCGGATTCGGTGTTGTAAGCAATTTGTCTCCTGCAAAAATAGAACCTGCACCAGCCATAAAACATAGCGCCTGAGCTTCCATATTCATTTTAGTTCTTCCGGCAGAAAGTCTCACAATTGCCTCTGGAAATATAATGCGAGTTGTTGCAACCATACGAATCATTTCCCATTGTTCAATTGGCTTTTGATCTTCAAGAGGAGTTCCTTCCACTGCAACCAAGGCATTGATTGGAATTGACTCAGGTGGCGTTTCCATTTGCATGTAACTCATTAATAGACCGATACGATCTTCAACTGCCTCTCCCATTCCGATAATTCCTCCAGAACAAACTGTAATTCCAGCTTTTCTAGCGTTTTCAATCGTATTAAGACGATCCTCGTATTCGCGAGTAGAGATTACATCGCCATAAAATTCAGGAGATGTATCTAAATTGTGATTGTAGGCAAATAAACCAGCATTCTTTAATCTAAGCGCTTGATCCTCATTTAACATTCCAAGAGTACAGCAAACCTCCATTCCAAGATTGTTAACCGCCTGAACCATTTCTATTACATTGTCAAAATCCTTATTGTCGCGAACTTCTCTCCAAGCTGCGCCCATGCACAGACGTGAAGAACCATTGGTTTTTGCATTTTGAGCTTGTTCAATTACAGAATCAACTGTCATTAATTTATGTGCTTCCAAGTCCGTGTGATATCTTGCTGCCTGAGGACAATAACCACAATCTTCAGAGCAACCACCAGTTTTAATGCTCAATAAGGAAGACATTTGCACCTCACGAGGATTATGGAATTGTCTGTGGATGGTAGCTGCTTCAAAAACAAGTTCCAATAATGGTTTATTATACAATTCCAATAATTGTTCTTTCGTCTGATATGCTGGATTTACTTTCATAATACAAATATAAGAACTGATTAGATTGAAAAATAATTTGGGTGATTAAATTGAAAGGTATTTTTGAACCTGCTTATTTATAAATCAAACAAGCTGCATACGCCTTAACAGCTCTTCTTTCCCCAAATGAATCAACTTTTTCGTGCGTAGTCGCTTTGATTGAAATGGCATCTTTATCCACTTCTAAAATATTGGAAATAATTTCCTGAATTTCCGGAATATGCGGATTCAATTTTGGCTTTTCTAAAATCACTGTGGAATCAACATTGATCACTTTATATCCTTTTTCATGAATCAATTTGACAACTTCCGAAAGCAGAATTTTGGAATCAATTCCTTTATATTTCGGATCTGTATCTGAAAAGTGAAAACCGATATCTCTTAAATTTGCTGCACCAAGTAAAGCATCACAAATGGCATGCAACAATACATCTGCATCTGAATGACCAACTGCACCCAAATCAGATTCTATTTTTTTTCCTCCAATAAATAAATGGTAATTTTCCGCTAATTGATGAACATCAACTCCATATCCTATGCGAAGATTTTGCAGCATCTATTGACCAGTATTTTCGCTTGTTCCACTTGATTTTCCAAGCGTTAATCGCAATGTGAAACGCAAGGTATTAGCCAATGGACTTTGTCTTCCACTTAATGAGGCTAAATAAGAGAAATCAATAGCGAACATATTGTATTTCAAAGAGGCTCCAAGATTTAAAAACTGTCTGTTTCCTTTATTTTTATTTTCATAGAAAACTCCAGTGCGCAGTGCAAAAACATCGTTGTACCACCATTCTAATCCACCTGCAATGTTGATTTCTGTAAGTTCTTCTTTTAAACGTGTACCTTTTACGCTTTGACCTGTATTATCAGAATAATTTCCATTTGCATTTTGTACAGGGACTCCAGGAGCATCATAAAAAGACTGAAGCATTCCAGAAATTATTCCTACGTCATTGGATTTGCCAATGGTAACCCCATCAGGTAATGACGAATAACCCAAGTTTGCATTTGTAATTGGCGGAGTTGGAACCAATAATTTCTGAAGATCGATTGAAAAAGTAACTTTATTGTAACTATCAAATTCTGCATTGAACGAGTTCCCTATTTTTAAATTCATCGGAATAAAATCACGTTCTGCTAGTTCTGAATAAGCGACTTTATTCCCAACATTATTTATTGTTGTCGCAAACGTATAAACTCCCTTTGTTTTACCAATTTTCGCTTCATCATTGTAATAAGTGAAGGACAAATCAGCAGCACCAACAATTCCGGGTTTTGTATTCACACCGTTTACTGTTAATCCTCCAGTTAAGTTCGAATAAGCAAATTTTCCATTCACACCAATACTCAATTTATCTGCCAAACGAAATGCATATGCTCCCGTTAACTCATATTCACTTGGTTTATCTTCTCTGAGGATATTTCCTGAAGCATCCGTGAAAGTAATTTCACCTAAGCTAAAAAACCTCAAGGATCCACCTATAGAATGTGTCTTGTTTATTTTGTAATAACCTGATAAATAAGACAAGTGTATATCATTTGTAAGCTGTCTAAGCCAAGGCGTATAGGAAAGACTAACTTCAGATTTTTCTTTCGCGAAACTAATTCCGGAAGTATTCCAATAAACGGATGTAGATGATGGGCTTAAAGCTGTTCCTGCGTCTCCCATTCCTCCAGCTCTTGAATCAGGCGTGATTGACATAAATGGAAGAGCTGTTGTAATTGTATTTAATTGTAGGTCGTTCTGTGTGACACCTGAACCTCCTGTCGGCTGAGCAAAGGAAATAAAAGCTAAGAAGTTTACAAAAACTAATAGTATCGTTTTTTTCATTGAGTGAAAATTCAATTTTGGATGGTAAATATACGTAAAACGACCTATTTTATTGTATGAATCATCTTAAAATGACTAATTTTTCTGTTTTTTCAGCTGTTTCTTCTGTCTCTGTTTTAATTTTCAAACGATAAACATAAACACCTCGGGCCAATTCATCTCCATATTCATCCAAACCATCCCACTCAATTCCTTCGGCTCGAAAACCTTTCGTTGGTATTGTTTTTTGAATTGTTTTAACCAACTTTCCAGATACTGTATAAATCTGAATTTGGGCTTCTAAGAAGCTACATGATTGATTATGTTCAAACATAAATTCCGTTTTATTCGTAAATGGATTCGGATAATTATATACATGATCCAACTCAGGAACTTTTTTCTCTTGAACGATAAAATCCAAAGTAGCTGTAGTAGAATTGTTATTCACATCCCAAACTTTCACTTCGAGCGAATGTTTACCCTGAGATAAAGTACTAAATTGATATCTCACTTCGCCGGTTTGAAATGAATTCAAATCGGATGAATAATAGTCATTCAAAACGATCGGTGAATTTGAATTCCCGTCAAGTATTCCAACAATGTCATGACCAATTCCATTTCCAACTGTATTTATTCCATTTTCGTCAAATAATTTCATTAACAAAACCGGAGTTTCATCTGTAATGCTTCCATTTACAAATTGTAAATCGTTCAAATACAAATCTACTTGTGGGCCTTGGGTGTCATTCAGACCAACTTGTCCGATTCCACCAATTCTAAAATTCGTATCAAAACCATAAGCATCAGAATTTTGGTCATAAGCATAATAACTTATTTTTCCATAATCGATATTCAGTGCGATGTCTTTTGGAACCACAAATGAAAAATCGAAATATCCATTTGTTACGGATCCTTTTCCTTTGTAAACCAGGTTTCGTTGCTGTTCGTATTCTATTTCTGGAGAATTTAAATCTTGCCCAAGTGTTTTGTAATCCTTTGCCTTATCATATATTGTTGGCACAACGATTCCGTTAAAATTTGACAATGTGTTTCCGTTAAAATCAGAAATATGCCCTTTAACTCTTACTTTATTGAGTGCTTTCATTGTATCAATTTGAATCAAAGGATTTTTACCATTGATACTATCTGTTACTACTTTAAATTGAGGTAAAGCAATTTTCAAAGCAGGGTCGCCAATGAGCGTAAAGCTTCTTTTATTATCGCTACTTCCAGACGCATTTTTAGTTCTTCGCACTATTTCGCCAAAGGTCAATGGTGAGCCATCTGACTCTCTCTGAAACACATTTTGATAAAAAGCTTTTCCAGTTGAACTATTCACTCCAAAAAACACAGATCGTGTCGTTGTCATAAGAGCAATTGAACCGCCTACCGGGTTTAGTGAAGCCCATTCTCCTGCTGAAATGCGAGAAGGATCATCGTATTTTGTAAATTCACAAGTTGCTGAAACAAATAAATTAAGGTAATTGATATTGCTCCAACTATTTATTTGTGGAATTGTTACAACGCGTTCCTCCGCAAGTCCTACTTCACCTCCATGTCCAACATAATTTACAATCAACTGACCTCGTTGAACCCGATCGGTAATTGCATTATAAACATCCGGATATCTTTGTCCTCCTGCTGTTGTCTCTTGTTTAAATGCATCTAAATACAACTTATCACAATTCATTTCTCTGTGATTTTGTTTCACAAGTTCGTATTGTGGCTCCGTATCTGTGTTGACAAAATAACCCGATTCTTCATCATCTGCAATTTGAACGAATTTTAAACGCCAGTCACCAAAAGTTGATGTTCGATTATCATCTAAGCAACATGAAACACTAGAACTAGAAAACAAATTAGAACCATTATTCATATAATGTTCAATTTTATCGACTTGCTGTCTGGCCTGTGTAGTATTACTTGCAAGAATTCTTCCAATACCTATATCTAACAGATCAGCCGATGAAATCGCTTCATTATCATCCAACATTCCGTAAAAGTCATCTGTTACAAGCGCTGAAATGTGATTTTCGCTATTCTCGACTTGGTAGGTTAAAATGTAGTTGTTATTATCTGGTACTCGGTTCTTGGGATCGTATGTTCCATCTCCGAACAATAATAAATATTTTATTCTATTCGATGGATTTGAAATACCTCGATCATAGAACATTTTTGCAAGCATTCGAATTGCTCCTGCATCTGGTGCTCCTGAACTGAATTCATTAAATATCTGATCTATTTGAACCACATTAACAGTCATTCCTTGATTTCGATGTAAATCTGCTAGGCGATTAGATTGCGACAAAAAATCCGGATGGGTAACAATTAACATTTCTGCCTGTTCCAGAGCATGTAAATTCTGATAACTAACCGAACCGGTATTTTCAGGTGTAAAAAAAGAAGTTCCATTTGAAGCACAGTATTCTTTGTAAATAAATTCTGTTTTAAATGAAAACTCCGTTCCCGAAAGATTACCAATCACTTTTTTTGGATTGTGTTTATCCGTTATATCCCAGATGAAACCGGATGTAGGAAAAGATGAAATTGTATAATTAGCAATTTGACCGGGTTGAGTTAATGTTAAATTTCTAAATCCAAACTGAGTTCCATAAAAAACAAGCTTTCTTCTCGTGTTTACAATGATTCGATCTAAATATGTCAAAACACTAGGGCTATTTCTAGTAATTGAAATTTTCAATGGAATATTCGCTGACGGATTTGTGAAAGAAAATGATTTCGTAGACCGCACATAATCAACACCAGTTGAAGGTAACGCAGACTCTAACAATGTCAAGCCATTTACACTGTATTTTTGAGAAGTTCCCGCTCCGCTTGAAGCATTGGTAGCAATTGCCGTCTTAAATTTAACTGCATTCGTATCAATATTTGGAATTGAAAAATTAATTGTTTTTTCTAACTCAATATCAAATAATTCTCCATACCATCTTTGACCTCCACCCACAAGGCTAACTAAATCATTTTCATAAGAATCTCTAAAATCATAAGAATCAACTGAGGCAGATGGAACATCGGGAATTTCTGACAAAGACTGAATTCTCAAGGGAGTTTCATTGTTGTTAATATTAATAAAGTAATAAGAATAATCTGAATAAACATTTCGTTTTTGATCAAACTCAACTGTTCCACTCGGATCCCATCGATGAGGACCCCAACCATAAAATAGAATGAAATCATCATCATCAAAACTACCGTCGGATTCTCCGGAAATGTAAATTGCATTCTTTGCTAAATCATCTGTCCTTGGGACTGAATTAAGCTCTGGCATTATTCCTTCTCCATTCCCATAAATATTAATAGATGAAGGATTCAAACCCGAAGTACTAATTCCACAGCTAGCTAAAAATGCTTTATCAATTTTGTAAATACCATCCTTTGTAATAGCAATTTTATACCATATACCTGTACCATCTCTAAGAACAGAACTTGTGACAAAATCTTTAGGTTTGGATGGAGCTGGTGTTTCCGTTAGAGCAAAATCGATTCTTTTCAATCTAAAAAGTTTTCCTTCGCTAAACTTGTAAGGAATAGAAGACACCACAAAATAATTCTGATTCGAAGAACTTGTAACTTTAAAATCAATATTTACATCTTCTGTAGGATGAAAGTTTATTTTCTGAAAAAACATTTTATCACTTTCAGGTGCTATCTCATATTCTTCGTTGGTAATTTGAACTGAATAATTCTTCGACTTTAATAGTGTTTTTTGATAAAATACAGGAAGACCATTATCGTTGGATTGACCATTTAAAATAGGCATTTTGCATACATCCCCTTCAAGTTCAATGACTTTAGGTTCAGACCAAGAAATTAAACACGATATATTCTGTGAAAAACTATTTGAATGAAAAAAAATATAAAATATCAGCACAAAAATCAATCGCATATCGAGAAAAATAAAATTAATTTGAAATGAAAAAACGTATTAAATTTTAATTTATTGAATAAATATACGATATTTGTAACCTTTAAAACCAAAATTACGTTAAGATTGTTCGTGCTTAAACCGAAGTTTGTGAAAACATACTCTAAAATATTATTTGTGCTCCTGACGATTTTCGTCGGTTTCACAAGCGTCTCTAGGGCTCAAGACCCTACGTTTACTCAATTCTATTCGAATCCAATTTATTTGAATCCGGCATTAGCAGGTTCCAGTGGTTGTCCTAGAATTGGATTAAACTACCGTAACGAATGGCCTCAGTTGACTGGAAATTATGTAACCTATAGTGCTGCATTTGACACTTACGCTAAAAGTATTTCTGGTGGAATTGGTATTATTGCCATGCACGACCAACAAGGTCAAGGTACTATTCAAACTTCGATGTTGGGT
>CANGLG010000044.1 GCA_947454395.1 Flavobacteriales bacterium | reverse complement strand
GTGATGAAATGGGAATATGGGAAGAGCACGGCGTGAAAATTATTGGAGTAGACATCAATGCAATTGAAATTACGGAGAATCGTGAGGCATTTCGTGATTTGATGATTCAAATTGGCGTTCCCATGGCCCCACAAAAAACAGCCAAATCCTTTTTGGAAGGAAAAGAAATTGCACAGGAATTCGGTTTCCCACTTTGTATTCGGCCATCTTATACACTTGGAGGTTCCGGAGCGTCTATATTATACGAGCCAAAAGAATTTGATAATCTATTAGAAAGAGGTTTGCAGTTGTCGCCGATTCATGAGGTGATGATTGATAAAGCTTTAATTGGTTGGAAAGAATATGAATTGGAATTACTTCGTGATGCAAACGATAACGTGGTAATTATCTGTTCGATTGAGAATTTCGATCCGATGGGAATTCATACAGGAGATTCGATTACAGTGGCACCAGCAATGACTTTATCCGATACGACTTTCCAAAAAATGCGTGACATGGCCATCAAAATGATGCGCTCCATCGGAAATTTTGCCGGAGGTTGTAACGTTCAATTTGCCGTTTCACCGGACGAAAACGAAGACATTATTGCAATTGAAATTAATCCACGTGTTTCTCGTTCTTCGGCTTTGGCTTCTAAAGCTACGGGTTACCCGATTGCGAAAATTGCTTCCAAATTGGCGATTGGTTATCATCTTGATGAATTAAAAAATCAAATTACTAAAACAACATCAGCTTTATTTGAGCCAACTTTGGACTATGTAATTGTAAAAATACCACGTTGGAACTTCAATAAATTCCCCGGTACGAACCGCGAACTTGGTTTGCAAATGAAGTCGGTTGGCGAGGTCATGGGAATCGGTCGTTCGTTTCAAGAAGCTTTGCAGAAAGCTTGTCAGTCATTGGAGATTAACCGAAACGGATTGGGAGCAGATGGTCGTGAGTTGACCAATCAAAATGAAATTCTTCATTCTTTGAGTCACCCAAGTTGGAACAGACTTTTTCATATTTATGATGCCATCAAATTGGGGATTCCTTTCAAAACTATCGTTGAGAAAACAAAAATTGACATTTGGTTCTTAAAGCAAATTGAAGACTTGATTCAGATGGAGCGCAAGATTGAAAAATATCACATTGATAATTTACCGGAAGAACTCTTTTTTGAAGCGAAACAAAAAGGATATGCTGACCGTCAAATTGCTCACTTATTGAGATGTTTGGAATCTGAAGTTTATAATAAACGAACTGAATTTGGAATCAAACGGGTTTATAAATTAGTGGATACTTGTGCGGCTGAATTTGAAGCGCAAACGCCTTATTACTATTCCACTTTTGAATACGAAAACGAAAGTGTTGTTTCAGATAAAAAGAAAATTGTAGTTCTAGGTTCCGGTCCAAACAGAATAGGGCAGGGGATTGAGTTTGACTATTCATGTGTTCATGGCGTACTTGCTGCAAAAGAATGTGGCTACGAGACAATCATGATTAATTGCAATCCAGAGACTGTTTCTACCGATTTTGATACAGCGGATAAATTGTATTTCGAACCAGTTTTCTGGGAACATATTTATGATATCATCCAACACGAAAAGCCGGAAGGAGTGATTGTTCAATTAGGCGGACAAACTGCTTTGAAATTGGCTGAAAAATTAAACCGTTACGGAATAAAAATTCTAGGTACAAGTTTCGATGCTTTGGATTTAGCGGAAGATCGCGGTCGCTTTTCGAAATTATTGGAGAAAAATAACATTCCGTTTCCAAAATATGGAGTTGTTGAAAGTGCTGAGCAAGCATTGGTTTTGGCCGACGCACTTGGTTTTCCTTTGTTGGTTCGTCCATCTTACGTTCTTGGTGGTCAGAAAATGAAAATCGTCATTAACAAGGATGAATTAGAGCATCACGTGGTTGACATCATCAATGAAATGGGAAGTAACCAAATTTTGTTGGATCACTTTTTAGGTGGAGCGATAGAAGCGGAAGCGGATGCAATTTGTGACGGAGAAAATGTTTACATCATCGGAATTATGCAACACATTGAACCTGCCGGAATTCACTCCGGAGATTCTTATGCAGTTTTACCTCCGTACAATCTAGGTGATTTTGTGATGACTCAAATTGAAGACATCACCAGAAAAATCGCTGTAGAATTAAGAACGGTTGGTTTATTAAACATTCAATTTGCGATTAAAGACGACAAGGTGTATGTCATTGAAGCAAATCCAAGAGCCTCAAGAACAGTTCCGTTTATCGCAAAAGCGTACGACGAACCTTATGTGAATTATGCAACCAAAGTGATGCTCGGTGTAAACAAAGTCACAGACTTTAAATTCAACCCGCGCAAAGAAGGCTACGCGATTAAAATTCCGGTGTTCTCATACGAGAAATTCCCTGATGTTAAGAAAGAATTAGGTCCGGAAATGAAATCTACTGGTGAAGCCATTCGTTTTATTAAAAACTTAAAAGATCCATTTTTTACGAAGGTATATTCCGAAAGAAATATGCATTTGTCGAGGTAATATAGAATTATGCAAATGGAAAAGGGTCGGGAATTAATCCCGACCCTTTTTGGTTTAATGTCAATTCAAAATGGTTTCAACCATTTATCATTGCAACACAATCTTCCGAACCGTCACCGTATTATTTTGCGGATCAATCAGATGCACGAAATACAAACCGTTACCCGACCATGTGCTTAAATCCAAATAAAATTGCGCCTGATTGATTAAGCTTTGGAAAACTTGCTGACCCGCATTGTTTTCAATTTTAATGCTGTATCCTGCCATTGCGGCAAAGTTTCCATTGTCAATCGTTATGTGATCACTTGCCGGGTTTGGATAAATTAAAATCGTATTCTCGTTATTTGGTGCTGGCAAACTTAAAGTTGTGTTGATGATGAGCGTGTCGGTTATGGTGGTTAGAAGCGTATCGTAAACGGTTACGTTTGTAATACACGTATCTGCGATTTGGATAGTTGCGATGTTGGAAGTATCCACGCAATCTCCAGAAGTTGAAATAGCACGAATTGGTTGGTTGTGATTTGCCAACTGAACATTTGAAATTGTCAATGAATTTGATGTTGCACCAGAATAGTTTCCATAGTTGTTTAATGTCTGAAATCCTTGACCAAAATCGCTTTGCCAAATGTAAGATGGGCTTGAATCTGAGGTTGTTGCTGTGAAAGTTGCGTTACCACTAATGTTCTGAGTGTTTAATGTTGGAGAAATTGTTAAATCGTTGGAACAAGTTTGTAAAACATAAAGATTAGATATTTCCTGGTCAGATAATAATCGATTCCAAATACCTATATCGTCGATTTTTCCATTAAAAAAAGAATAATTACCATTTGAAACAGAATTTATACATCCTATTTGATTTTTACCAGTTGAGTTTCCTGAAATTTCTACTGAAAAGTCGAGATTGCTATAAGGTATTGAACCACCCGTTGCATCGATTAAATTAGCCTTGATTCTTAAATAAGACTGATTGTAAGTTACTAAAATATGGCTCCAAGTGTTTAATGAGTTGAACGAGCTTATGGTCGGAGTTCCAAAATATCCTGAATTGTTGGATCCACTGAAATTTAAATCTCCTTGACTACCTATTTGAAGTTGTTTTTCTTTCCAATAAGATGAAAATCCTAAAACATGATAATAATAAGATGGAAGTTCAGCTTGGTTAATCCATAATGAAATTGTAAAGTCAGAAACAGTATTACTACCATTAAAAAATGGTTGTACCAATTCGATGAAATCATCCAAGCCATCAAAACTATATGCATTTGATGCATTCCCAAATCTATCCGTCGTCAACGTCGCTCCATTCACTGTTCCATTATTCCCATTCCCACTTTCATCATTCGCATTTGCATTAAATGGCCACCAACCCACTAAGCCATTTGTTGGTACATAACTTGGAACTTGCGCCATCACATTTGCAGTTAAACTAAGCCCAACTGCAAAGGCTGTAAACATAACTTTTTTCATTTTTAAAAGTTTAAGTTTCACCCGCCCCACAGTGAAATTATACACAAACAAAAAAGCGTGGGACAGTTGCTGAAATGATTGTAGAAGAGGGAGTCGAAGCCCTTAGAACAAAGCAAAGCAACGCCCACGCAGTTGCGCGAGCGTTTTACTTTAACTTCCCTGTTCTAATTGAAATTTCGACTTTTCTTCTACAGGTTGTTTAGCAAACGCTATTTTTTAATTCCAATAAAATCCTTTTTGCCGTTGCAAATGGAGGTGTCACAAATGTAAAAAAAATCATTTTAATCTTTTTGTTATCCTCTAATATTTATTGGTTTACGAAAGTCGGTTAAATATTATTTCCCAAGAATGATAGTTCTAAACTGATTGCTTCGAATAACCCACTTGTTCTAAAAAGTAAGCAACATATTCAGGGATTTTTGTTCCAAGGTAATATGGTAAATTCATTAACTTAAAAGCCTTTCCCTCTGGTGTTTTATGCTCTTCAATGGAAAATTTCCCGCCGTAAATACGAACAGCATAACAATGATCTACATGATTGATAAAATAATGCAATGATTTCATGCTACCCGTACTTCCGGATTTTATCTCAATTGGAATCAGCATGGATTCAAAACGAAATACCAAATCTATTTCAGCAGAGGATTGTGCTTTATCGCGTACCCAAAATTGTGGCTTTTCATCATTGTCCTCATTCAACGACATTAATTCTTGTGCAATTACATGCGGAATCAGTGCGCCACGATAGGCATTGCTAAAATCTTTCATTGGAATCAACTCGCCTTGAATTCCAAGAGCATTGTTAACTATTCCAGTATCTAAAAATTGGATTCTTGGAGATTTTTTGAAATCAGTAATTGCAGGAGCCGTATAAGATGTTGTAGGGTAAATCAATCGTATTAATCCTGCGGCATCCAAATTCCTAAAGGCTTCACCAACTTCTCTGGAGCGATAATTTGAATTTCCAAAATTTTGAAATGTAATTCGTTGGTCGAGGAAAACAGGAGCCGTTTTCAGAATATGGCGAATGACTTGCAATTCAGTTTTGTTGGAGGCATATTTCTCAACGTCCGACTTGTAAGTATTCCAAATACTATTATAAATAGAACGAATTCGAGTCATATCACCATCCGTGTAAAAACGTTTTACAACTTCCGGCATTCCACCAATGATGCAATACTGATGAAAGCGCTGCATAAGTAATTCGTGAGCTATTGACTGAATTGGAATTGAATGAAACTCATTAATCAATGGTTCATTTCCTTCTGCTCCAAGAAATTCATTGAAATTAAATGGGTGCATGTAAAGGTATTCAATTCGTCCTACTGGAAATTGCTTTACTTCACCAAGTACAAATTCCAAAAGTGATCCTGCGGCAATAACATGTATGTGAGGTAAATCCTCAAAAAAATAACGCAATAGTTGAATCACTTTTGGTCGCTCTTGAATTTCATCAATAAATAAAAGAATCTGATGATTTTTTTTCAATACATAACCGCGTTGCAGTGCGATTGAATTAAATATTTGTTTCACTGAATCATTTGTTTCAAAATATTTAGCATCGTCTTCACGCTCTAAATTCAATTCAATGTAATAGTCAAATTGTTCCCCAAACTTTCTGACAATCGTACTTTTCCCTATTTGACGAGCACCTCTTAAAATGAGTGGTTTACGACCTTCTTTTTCCTTCCAAAATAAAAATCCTTTTTCTATTTCTCTTTTATATGATTCCATTTCAATTGATTAAATCAATTTCAAAGCTAATAAATGTAATGAAATAAAGGGTGAAATTTGTTTTATTTGTAACAAAATAAAGGGTTAAAACAACATAAAATGTAACATAATAAGGGGTGTTATAGTATTTTTATGTATCAAAGTAAAGGGTGATTTTTAAATTTATTGTATCAAAATGAGGTGTGTTTTCAAAAGTTTACTTAGGGGAACTACATCAAATTGTTTGCGAAAGTGATTGATTTTATTAACGATACAGTCATATTATGTTCATATTCAATTCGTCCTGATTCTTCATGGGGATTGATTTAAAATATTTCTTTTACTTTCTCATTTTTGCGTTAGAAGCCACATATCAATTGCTATATTTGTGTTATGCTTTCAGTAAAAGATATAATGGCGCCAATTCAAGTTGAAATGACTCAATTCGAGGATCATTTTCGTGAAACGATGCGTTCTGATGTTTCTTTGTTGGATAAAGTAACACATTATATAGTTAAGCGAAAAGGCAAGCAAATGCGTCCCATGTTTGTGTTTTTAAGTGCTAAATTATTGGGGGAATCGAACATTACAACTTTTGATGCTGCTTCATTAGTGGAATTGTTACACACTGCAACACTAGTTCACGATGATGTAGTAGACGATGCCAACGAACGACGTGGCTTTTTTTCTGTTAACGCACTTTGGAAGAACAAAATTGCCGTTTTAGTAGGTGATTACATGCTTTCACGAATTCTCTTGCTTTCAATTGAAAAAAATAATACTGATTTACTCGGAGTTGTGGCTCGTGCGGTACGTGAAATGAGCGAGGGAGAACTTTTGCAAATTGAAAAAGCAAGGCGCTTGGATATTACCGAAGAAATTTATTTTGAAGTAATCCGTAAAAAAACGGCTTCGTTGATTTCTACATGTTGTGAGGCTGGTGCAATCAGTGTTGGTGCTCATGAACATCGCGCGCGAATGAAAGAATTTGGTGAGTTGGTTGGTTTGGCATTTCAGATTAAAGATGATATATTTGATTATGGTTCACCAGGAAATATCGGAAAACCAACAGGAATTGACATTCGAGAACAAAAAATGACACTTCCTTTGATTTATACAATCAATCATGCTGGTTCGGAAATTCGATCAGAATTAATTAACATAGTTCGGAATCACAACGATAATTCGAAAAAAATAGCACGTGCTGTTGATTTGGTAATTAAGAACGGTGGAATCGAATATGCTTTCGAACGAATGAATGAATTGGCACAAAAAGCCATCAATTTGATTGAACCATTGCCTGAAAGTGATGCCAAAAAATCGTTGATTGGGTTGGTTCATTACACAATAAATCGAGATAAATGATGATAAGAAATCTATTGATGTTGGTAGTTGTGGCTGCCTTTTTTACTGCTTGTAACTCTTCAAAAAAAGATTCAGACAAACCGGTCAAAAAAGAAGAATTGGTACAAGTAAAAGATGGGAAATACACCGAATGGTACCCAGGTAAAAAGCAAATAAAGTTTGAAGGAATGGTTGATAAAAAAGGTCAACGAAACGGAAAATGGTCTTATTATTCAGAAAAAGGAACAGAATTATCTTTTACAATATACGAACATGGCATGAAAGAAGGATTTACGGTTGTTAAATACCCAAATGGAGCCATTCATTATCGCGGTGAATACTTGCACAACCAAACGGTTGGGGTTTGGACAACCTATGATGTAAAAGGAAAAATGATTTCAGAAAAAGATTACGGCTATCCCGCAGAATGAGTAAAATTCCACCGCATATCATTGATCAAATCATGCAAACTTCCAGAATTGAGGAAGTGATTGGTGAGTTTGTTCAATTGAAAAGAGCAGGTTCGAATCTCAAAGGAATAAGTCCGTTTGTGGATGAAAAAACACCTTCATTCATCGTTTCTCCAGCTAAACAAATATTTAAATGCTTTTCCTCAGGGAAAGGAGGAACAGTAGTTTCCTTTTTAATGGAAAAAGAACATTTTTCTTATCCTGAAGCATTGCGCTGGTTGGCGAATCGCTATGGAATTGAAATCCCAGAAGAAACAGCTCCAACGGCGGAGGAATTGGCTGAAAAAACTGAACGTGACAGTCTTTTCATCATCAATGAATTTGCAAAAAACCATTTCATTCACAACTTACACGAAACCGAGGAGGGCAAAGCAGTAGGTTTAACTTATTTTGAAGAAAGAGGTTTCCGAAAAGACATAATTGAAAAATTCCAATTAGGGTATTGCCTCAATGTCAGTGATGATTTTACCAAAAGCGCCATTGAAAAAGGCTACAAACTAGAATTTTTAGAGAAAGTTGGATTAGTAAAAACAAAAGACGATCGTCATTTTGATTTTTTTAGAGGTCGCGTGATGTTTCCCATTCAAAGTATTACCGGTCGCGTTCTTGGTTTTGGTGGGAGAACGTTATTTACGGATAAAAAAATCGCAAAATACTTCAACTCCCCTGAAAGTATCATTTACAACAAAAGTGAAATACTTTATGGCCTGTATTTCGCCAAAGGAGCTATTGTAAAATACGATGAGTGTTTGCTTTGCGAGGGATACACGGATGTGATTAGCATGCATCAGGCCGGAATTGAAAATGTGGTTTCATCATCTGGAACGTCGTTGACCAAGGAACAAGTCAAATTAGTTAAACGATACACCCAAAATTTAACGATACTTTACGATGGCGATGCCGCTGGAATCAAAGCGTCTTTTCGTGGAATTGATTTGATTCTAGAAGAAGGAATGAATGTCAAAGTGGTTCTGTTTCCGGATGGAGAGGACCCGGATTCGTTTTCAAAAAAGACAAGTTCAACCGAGCTAGAAAATTACATCAAGGAACACCGACAAGATTTTATCACTTTCAAAGCATCAATTTTACTTACTGATGGAAATAGTGATCCATTAAAAAAGTCAGAACTTATTCGTGAAATTGTGCATTCTGTTTCTTTGATTCCCGATCAAATTACGCGTTCGGTTTATGTCCAAGAAATTGCTCGTCAATTTGAAATCAGTGAGTCAATCATCAGCAATGAACTCATTAAACTGAGAAAAAATACCATAGCGAGGCAGATTCAAGAGCCCGAGCTTCGTGATATTCCGGTTGAAAAAGTAGATGACTTAATTACCAATGTAATTAACGATAACCCTAAAGCGGAGAATTATATTTTTGAAGAAGAATTAATTCGAATCTTACTAAGATTTGGAACAAGAGAAGTGATTATTCCAAATACCACGGTCGAGGAAGAAATCAAAACAAGTATAATCGAACTCATAATTCATGAGCTTAATCAAGATGATCTATATTTCAAACATCCTCTTTATCAGAAAATATATAGCATTTACGCAGAAGGAATTTCTGAAAATACGTTGTATTCATCGTCATATTTTAAAAAATTAGAGGACCAGGAAATAGTAGGTTTTGTCTCTGATGTTGAAAGTCGAGAATTGGAGTTAAGTCACAATTGGATAAACCTACATAGTATTTTTACGAAATCCGAAGGTGATAATTTATACCAAACTGTCATGAGTGTAATCTACAATTTTAAGTACAATAAAGTAGATGAACATATTACAAATCTCAAAAAGTCATTCCAATCAGGAGATTTATCGAGTGAAGATATTCTTCTTGTGATGGCAGAGCAAATGGCATTTGAAAAAGTAAAAAAGGTTCTTTCAGATAAACTTGGTCGAATTATAATTAAATAAATATGTTTAGTACAACTCTATTCAACATTGGGCCATTCGATATTTGTTTGTGGAACATTTTCTTTCTATTGGTGATTTTTTTAAGTGCCATTGTGCTGAGAAGAATCGTTCACCGACTACTGAAAAAGTATGCAAAATCAGCAAATATTGCCATTGAGGGTAGAAGAGTTACTTGGCTAAAAGTACTCAGTCAGAGTGTTTATTTAGTTGCAATTTATGTTGCTGTTTTAAGTTTTAAATTCAATAACAAAGACATAACATTCGCTGATTTTTTTAAGGTAAGGTTACTTGATTTACCAAACTTTAAACTAGATTTTTCAGATCTTTTAGTCATTGTATCCGTATTTTTTGGAGCTAGAATTGCAGTCAATTTTTCGACTTTGATGATTTCAAAGCGATTTCAGCGAAGTAAAAATCACGACAAGGCAACAGAGTTTATTTACATACAAATTGCAAAATACCTTATTTATATATTTTCAATTCTGTTTTGTTTCCAATTGTTAAATATTACTTCCTTACTATTAGGTGGTTCTGCTGCAATTCTCGTTGGTATTGGTTTTGGAATACAAGATGTATTTAAAGATTTTGTTGCCGGATTTGTCTTGTTATTTGAAGGAAAATTAAGAGTAGGGGACATTGTAGAAATTGCTCCTTCCTCCAAAGGGAATTCTAAAGTTCAAAATACAATTGTTGCAAAAATTCTTAAAATAAATCTAAGAACTACAGAAATTCAAACCAGAGAAGGAAACGTACTAATCATACCAAACACAAGGCTAACCCAAGAACAAGTTGAGAATTGGAGTCACGGTTCTGAATTAACACGATTTACGATTAACGTGACCGTTGATTATGGAGCAAATACGGAGCTTATTCAACGATTGTTGAAACAAGCAGCATTGGCTCATCCAAATGTAAATAAGCAAGAACCCGTTATTGTTCGCTTGGCTAATTTTGGCGAAAATGGTTTAGAGTTAGAATTGATTTTTTGGGCAGATCAGAACTGGGATATTAACAATTATAAATCTGAAATTCGTTTTGAAATTGATCGCTTGTTTCGAGAGCATAAAATCAGAATTCCATATCCGCAGCGCGTCATGCATGTTAATCAAGCCAAAGACCAATCAAATCAATAAGTACTTGTAGCGTTGAATTGTATTTTCAATTCCAAGATACAAAGCATCAGAAATAATTGCGTGACCGATAGAAACTTCATCTAAGTAAGGAATTTTTGATTTGAAAAACTTTAAATTTTCCAAGCTGAGATCGTGTCCGGCATTAATACCTATACCCAATTCTTTGGCTGTTTGAGAAGCAGAAACGTATTTGAAAATAGCTTGTTCAGGATTTTCTGTAAAATCTTTGGCATATGGTCCCGTGTATAGCTCGATACGGTGAACTCCTATTTCTTTGGCAAGTTCAATCATTTTGCTGTCCGCTTCAATGAAAATCGAAGATCGAACGCCCCATGAATGAATTCTATTACATGTTTCTTTCAAAAAATCAAAATGTCTTTGCGTGTCCCAACCCGCATCTGATGTTAAAACTCCAGGTGGGTCTGGTACCAAAGTGGCTTGTGTTGGTTTCAATTCCTGAATAAGTTTCATGTATCGGTCATCTGGATAACCTTCAATGTTGAATTCAGTTGTGACAACTTCTTTTAAACCATAAACATCTTTTGTAGTTATATGTCGCTCGTCAGGACGCGGATGAACTGTAATTCCATCAGCGCCAAATCGCTCACAGTCAATTGCAAACTGAATGACATCAGGGACATTACTTCCTCTCGCATTTCGAATGGTAGCCACTTTGTTGATGTTTACACTTAATTTTGTCATGGTACAATATTTGACAGCAAAATTACGAACTCTGAAATGAAATTACTACTTTGGCAGTTGTTATGAGAGCATTTGATTTAATTACAGAAGATATTCCACCACTAATTCACACAGATACAGGTGAAAAGGCCATTAATTGGATGGATGAATTTAAGGTATCTCATTTGCCTGTTTTAAAAAATGGGAATTTTGTAGGGGTAGTTTCCGAATCAGATATTTTAGATCGTTTGGATTTGAATGCTACACTTGATGGATTGTTTGATCATCTTCCTCGTCCTTATGTTTTTGAAAATGCTCATATTTATGAGGTTCTTGCCAAAATGTCAGAGGATAAATTAAGTGTTTTACCAATTCTAGATGAAAAGGAAAATTACCTTGGTTGTACAAGTATTTTTGAGTTGATGACAAGGTTAGCCAACACAGCAAGTATCAAAGAACTAGGTGCAATAATTGTTTTGGAAGTGAATACAGTAGATTATTCCATGGCTCAAATAGCTCAAATAGTTGAAAGTAATAATGCACGAATTTTGAGTTCTTATATTATTTCAAGTAAGGAATCAACAAAATTGGACGTGACATTGAAAATTAATCAACTAGAATTAACTCCAATTATTCGAACCTTTGAAAGATATGATTACGTTGTTAAGGCTTCATATCAAGATGGAAAGGGTGATGAGGATATCCAGCAACGTTATGATTCATTAATGAATTTCCTTAAATTTTAAGTATGAAAGTTGCTATTTACGGAAGAAAAGTCAATAAGCAAACGTCACCCTATTTTGTGGAAGTTCTTAAAATTATTGAGGATTTTGGATGGAAAGTTATTTTGGAAGAAGAATTGAAACAGATCCTAATCAATAAAACAGGAATTTCAGATAGATATGACACGTACAAAAGTTATAATGATTTTCATTCTGGTTTTGACCTAGCGATTAGCATGGGAGGTGATGGTACTTTTCTAAAAACAGTAAGTTACATTCGCAGTTCAGGTGTTCCGATAATGGGTATCAACACAGGTAGATTGGGCTTTTTAGCGAATATCTCCAAGGATCAAATTCATAATACTTTAAGTCAAGTTAAAGACAAGAACTATGAGTTTCAAAAGAGATCATTACTCCGAGTAAATACGGAAGATGATTTATTTGGGGAAGATAATTTTGCGTTGAATGAATTGACATTGCATAAAAAAGATACATCTTCCATGATTACAGTTCATGCTTCCTTGGATAACAAATACTTAAATTCCTATTGGGCTGATGGATTAATTGTGTCAACACCAACAGGATCAACAGCCTATAATCTAAGTTGTGGTGGACCAATTATCACACCTGGTTGTCAGGTACACATTTTAACACCCGTTGCTGCGCACAACCTAAATGTTCGTCCAATGGTTGTTCCGGACCATTTGCCAATTTCACTTTCAGTTGAAGGCCGTGATCGATCCTATTTGTTAAGTTTGGATGGTAATTCCAAGAATATAAAACAAGGCGAAAATGTTGTGGTTACCAAGGCCGAATTTATGATTAATGTTGTTAAATTTGAAGACAATAATTTTCTTGATACGATACGCAATAAAATGCTTTGGGGAATTGACACTAGAAATTGATTTATTGTTCTGAATTTAACTTAGAGTTAAGAATTGAAAATAAAATTGTAAAAAATAATAAATGAAAAAAATAACTTTTTTGTTAGCGTTTGCTTCAATCGCTGAATTAGGAAACGCACAATTGACGAATAAAATTGATACCGTTTCTTATTTGATCGGAACCAATATTGGGACAAATATTATGCGCCAAATGCCTGAAGCAAATAAAGAATTAATTCTGAAAGGGTTAAGCGACATGCTTTATGGTCAAGCTCCAGCATGTGGTGATCAAGGACAGGTAAATAACTATTTTCAGCAAAAAACAGAAGTTGAATCAGCTTCTATGAAAGCAGATGGATTAAAGTTTTTGTCAGAAAACAAGAAAAATCCGAAAGTGAAAGTGACTGCAAGCGGATTACAATACGAAGTAATTAAAATGGGAACCGGAGTAAAACCAGTGGCTGCATCAAAAGTTAAAGTTCATTACCATGGAACAACTCCTGATGGACGAGTTTTTGACAGTTCTGTAGATAGAGGTCAACCGGCATCATTTCCTTTAAATGGAGTAATAAAAGGTTGGACTGAAGGATTACAGTTAATGCCTGTTGGTTCGAAATTCAAGTTTTACATTCCTCAAGAATTGGCTTATGGTGCTAACCCGCAACCGGGAAGTATAATTAAGCCATATATGCCATTGGTTTTTGAAGTTGAACTTATTGCCATCGAAAAATAATTTGGAAATCTACTTTATGTGGGTCATAAAAAACTAAAAATTTATCTCATGAAATATTTATTCTCTTTACTAACCCTGTTGATTTTATCATCTTCTTTTGCGCAAATTGAAAATCAATTAGAAGATGGTATTTATGCTCAGTATTTCACTTCAAAAGGAGTGATTATTTGTCAGTTGGAATACAAGAAAACACCCATGACGGTTGCTAATTTTGTTGGCTTAGCAGAAGGAAATTTCAAAATGAATGGCAAAGAATTTAACAAGCCGTATTATGATGGTCTGACATTTCATCGAGTAATCAAGGATTTCATGATTCAAGGTGGTTGCCCACTTGGAACTGGAACAGGGGATCCAGGATATAAATTTTATGATGAAATTGTTCCTGATTTAAAACACGACAAACCTGGAATTCTTTCTATGGCGAATTCAGGTCAGGCAACGAATGGTAGTCAATTTTTCATTACGCACAAAGCAACGCCTTGGTTGGACGGAAAACATACCGTATTTGGTCATGTTGTATCAGGTCAAAACGTAGTTGATGCAATCGAGCAAGGAGATAAAATGGAAAAAGTGACCATATTACGAGTTGGAAATGAAGCAAAAAAATGGAATGCTACGAATGAATTCGAGAAAGTTTACTCTGCAATTAAATCAGAGGAAGATAAAAAGAACGAGTCATTTGCTAAAATTTCTACAATGTCAGAAGATGAGTATAAAGGATTTATGTTCAAAGAAGTTAAAAAACAATACCGCAAGGCGAAATTATCCAAAAGTGGACTGGTTTACGTTATCGAAAAGAAAGGCGGAAAAACCAAAGCTGTAAAAGGAACCAAACTTTCTGTTCATT
>CANGLG010000043.1 GCA_947454395.1 Flavobacteriales bacterium | reverse complement strand
GCCAAATTTAAACTTGCTTGGAACACGTGAACCACAAATATATGGGAATGTAAGCTTTGAAAATTGTTTTGATGAATTGAAATCAAAATTTGATTGTGAATTGGAGTATTTTCAATCCAATGTGGAGGGTGAAATAATCAATAAATTACAACAAGCAACTTCGGATGGAATCATTTTAAACGCAGGAGGTTACTCGCATACGAGTGTGGCCATCCGAGATTGCATTTCGTCCATTTCAACTTCGGTTGTTGAGGTTCATATTTCAAATATCGCCGGTCGCGAGTCATTTCGTCACGAATCGTTATTGAGCCCGGTTTGCGTCGGTTGTATTTTTGGTTTTGGCTTAAAAGGATATGAGTTAGCCGTAAGATTTTTTTTAGATAAATAATTTTATTCCTAAATGAACGTTTTAGAAAATTAGGTGTAACTAACTTTTTAAAAACTAAATTCATGAAAAAAATTGTTTGTCTCTTGGCTGTAACATTGATTGGTTCAATGTTGAATTCGCAAATAAATCCACCAAAAAGAAAAGTACAATTAGTCATTTTATTTGACACATCTAATAGTATGGATGGTTTGATCGATCAGGCTAAATCCCGCATTTGGGCTATAGTAAATGAATCCAGTGGGTTGAGATATAATGGTGAAACCCCAACATTGGAAATAGCCATGTATGATTACGGTAATGATGGATTATCGGCTGTTTCAAATTATATTCGGCAACAAACGCCATTCACGACCAATTTGGATGTGGTTTCAGAAAAGCTATTTTCTTTAAAAACGAATGGCGGATCTGAATATTGCGGTGCAGTAATTCAAAAATCGTTGAATGACCTAGCTTGGTCAAACGATCCGAAAGACTTAAAATTAATATACATAGCAGGTAACGAGCCATTTAACCAAGGGCCAATCAATTTCAAAGAAGTTTGTTCGCAAGCGACAGCAAAAGGTGTTTTTGTAAATACAATTTACTGTGGTGATGCGCAGCAAGGAATTAGAGAATTTTGGAAAGAAGCTGCAACTTGTTCTAAAGGAGAATATTTCAATATTAATTCCAATGAGAAAATTGCTTACGTCGAAACACCATACGATGATCAGATTCAAGAACAAAACAATAAATTGAATGGAACATATGTTGGATATGGAGCTATTTCCACATACAATTTATCCAATCAAATTGCACAGGATAATAACGCAGCGATTCAAAGCAAGGCAGTGGTTTCTGAGCGAGCTTTGGTAAAATCAAAAAAATCGGCTTACAAAAATGTAGAGTGGGATGCGGTAGATGCGATGGAAGCCGATTCTACTTTTCTTACCAAAGTTAAAGAGGATGAATTACCAAAAGAATTGAAAGGAAAAACGAAGGAAGAACAGGAAAAATACATTAAGGAAAAAGCGGAGGAACGTGAAAAAATTCAAGCTGAAATTGGTCGCTTGGGAAAAGAGCGTGAACAATACATCAAAGAGGAAATGAAAAAAAGGAATGAGCCAGGGAAAAATGATGATTTCGGAACAGCGGTTTCTAAAAGCTTAAAAGAAAAAGCAAAAACAATAGGCTACGAATAAAAAAAATGAAACTTTCTTTCCTGTTTTTGGTTTAAACAATTGAAATGCATGAGATAGAAGTTTTTTTTAAAGGAATCGACCCTGTTTTTGCAGCTTTTCTTGCAACGACATTTACTTGGTTGGTGACAGCTGCTGGTGCTTCACTTGTATTTTTCTTCAAGAAAATGCATCGAGGTTTATTGGATGGAATGCTGGGTTTTACCGGTGGAGTAATGGTTGCAGCAAGTTTTTGGTCATTATTAATGCCGTCCATCGAAATGTCAGAACGTTTTTACCCTAGTATGCCTTGGATGCCGGCAGCTGTTGGTTTTTTAGTTGGTGCACTTTTTCTTTTTTTTCTTGATAAGAGTATGCCTCACTTGCATATCAATTTTGCTGACCATGAATCTGAAGGGGTGAAAACGCAATTGCATAAAACAACACTTTTAGTACTTGCGATAACCTTACACAATATACCGGAAGGATTGGCTGTCGGAGTGCTTTTTGGCGCAGCGGCACATGGGGTAGAAGGCGCAACGATAGCAGGTGCAATTACCTTAGCAATTGGTATCGGAATTCAAAATTTCCCGGAAGGATTTGCTGTAGCTATGCCTTTGAGAAGGGCAGGGGCAAGCCGTTTCAAAAGTTTTTGGTATGGACAGCTTTCAGCCATAGTGGAACCTATTGCCGGAGTTATTGGTGCATTTGCCGTCATTTACATGGAACCACTTTTACCTTTTGCGCTTTCTTTCGCTGCCGGTGCTATGATTTTTGTGGTCGTGGAAGAAGTTATTCCTGAAACACAACGCGATAAGTATACTGATGTAGCAGTTTTAGGCTTTATCGGCGGATTTTTAGTAATGATGATTTTAGATGTTGCTTTGGGTTGAGTCAAAATAAATTAATAGAAAAACGATGTTCTCATGTTTACACTATTTATCTTTACAGCAGTTATCTATTCTTGTTTTTAACTCGTTGATTTGCGCTTGTTGAAGTTCAATAATTGATTGTAGTGTCTGAATTTGAGTGTTTTGTTCTTTCATGGCTTCTACGACTACAGGAATGATATCCATATAGGCAATAGCTTTTGTTTTATCAGGCATTGTTTTAACAACTTCGGGCATTACTTTTTCGACATCTTGAGCAATAAATCCAAATCGTTCGTTGTTTCTAAACTGCTTCGCAAGGCTATCATTTTCGTAAGGGGTTGTGTCATTTTCAGAATACTCCTCTTTGAATTTATATCTCACTCCAGCCATTTTATTAATCTTGTCCAATGAGGATTCTAAAGGCTTTATATCTTTCTTAAACTTAATATCCGAACCAAAATAACCTCCTTTTTTTGTCCACAACCACCCATCAGCACAAACATAAAAATTCATCTGCTCCTAAAATCTGCAAATTATAAGCACAAGTGAATTGATTATAAACTTTGGTATAAGCAGCACTTCCCCAACTTGATGCATAAGAATCAATAAATTGATTTCCAGACACATGTAACTTTTCTAAGGGGTTATTGGTTCCAATACCAATTTTACCATTATTAGTAACTTTAATCTGAGCATTGAACTGAAAGGGTATTAAAAAAACGAATAGTGATTTTAATATGAATTTTATTTTTCTAAGTTTCATTTTATATTTAGTAAAGTTTCCAAAATTCGACAAATCGAGAACAAGGGTTATATTGATTTGGCTCTGGTTGTCCTAAAGAACCTCCATTTTCACAACAATAACCATGCGTTTGACCAATAAAACGCATCACATCATGTCCATTCTTATACTCTATGTCAACGCTAAACGAATCAATTAAAGGTTCTCCACAATTATTTTTACTTACGATTCTCCCATGGGCTTTCCCTTTTTCAGTACTAAAGATAAAGTATGAAGAACTATTTATTGAACAAGGGTCGTTAATATTAAATCCGGAGGTTATACAAAATGAATATAAGGAATCATTTTCCCTATTTAAATGACAACGATAACGAATAAATGGGTCTTGTATTGAAATTTCATAAAATCCACTTACATCTTTGATGTGCACTTTGTCTGCTTTACATGCCCCACCAAGCAGAATTAAAAGTATTGATATGCTTAAAAGTTTTTTCATTTTAAAGTTTTTAGTAATAAAAAATACAATGCTAAACTGAAGTAAAATCGTATATTTCTAGTATTCATATTTCTTTTTTTTTAATAAATCTTCCAAAATTCAATAAACTCAGAACAAGGGGTATAAACATTTGGTTGAGGCTGTCCTAATCCACCCCAATTTTCACAACAATAACCATGTGTTTGACCATAAAAACGTAAAATATCCTTTCCATCATTCTTATATTCAATAACTACGTTAAAGGAGTCTATGACCGATTCTCCACATCCATTTTTATTCCTAATTCTGCCGTGTGCTTTGCCTTTTTCTGTACTAAATATTAAATACCAAGAGTCATTTTTAACACAAGAATCACTAGAAGTTAATGATGGAAAAATGCAAACGGAATACAATGAATCATTCTCCTTAATTAAATTACAATGATAGCTTCCATTGCCTATATCCAACCAATAATGCCCACTAGCATCTTTTATATGTACTTTGTCTGCTTTGCATGCCCCTCCAATTAGAATTAAAAGTAGTGATATGGTTAAAAGATTTTTCATTTTAAAATTTTTAGTACTCACAGTCGTTATTTGAAGCAAAAAATTCAGAACCTATTGGTACCTCAAAACCGTCATTTAATGTTACTGCTTGAACTGCTCTTAGCGAAATTGTTGTATTTACAGGCATTAAACCCTGAGTACCACCGACAGTTATGTTTCTTTTTACTTTATTATCAAAAGTAGAATAATTAAATGCTGATGGAGTTACATCCGTATTACAATCCATTTTAAGTTTATAAACTCTTACATATGAAATTGGATAAGTATATGGAAACTTAGTACTCGAATTAGGCATTATCGATTCAGTTGGGAGATTGATGTCTAAAATAATATTCATTGGAATTAAACCTGAACAGTAATCTCGTAAATCCGTTGTTGCAATTTGCTTATCATCGATATAAAAAATTATAGTATTTGGAGACCATTGACAACCAAACTTATGCTCTACACTAAAATCGATTTTTTTCTTCGTTACAGAATTAATGATATTATTGCCGAAATCCCAATTTAAGGTATCTGTATTCGTAATTAATTTTTGAAAATGAATATTACACGAATAAGTATAATTGCCATTCAAAAATTCAAAAATATCTATTTCACTTTTTTTTACACTTCCAAAATATGAAGTGTCAGGAACAGGGAAAAGCCAAAAGTTTGGACCAATCCCTTTTAAATTATAAGTAGAGCCTGTATCAACAGGTAATTTGCACAAAACTTCATAGTAACCGTATTTAAATAATTGCTTAGAATAAACCGCTCCTGAAGAATATGGTTTAGTTACTGTTGTACCAGAAGGATTTACACAAGTCTTATTCTCTTTAATTATTTTCAAATTTAAATTCCCATTACTAACATATCTATTATTGGTGCTAGTTGTTAATGCGGTTTCCTGATGGCAAGATTCCCAAGGTGGACTGTAATTCCAATTAGTCGTTGAAACTGTTGTTCCATTAAATTCATCGGCAAAATAAGGTGTTGAATTCCAATTTGCATCATTTTGTGGTACTTGAGAATTGCATTGAAATTGCATGACCATTAAAAACAATAAAATTAAGTTGCCAAAATGATTTTTCATTTTTTTGCTTTCAAATCAAATATATGTATTTATTAAATCAAGAAATGTAATAAATGTTTAAAATGAGTATAATTACCTATGATTTTAGGAGTTTATACTTGTGCAGGCTTAATAAAATACTCAAATGTCATTGATTGTATCCAAAATTTGTTTAATGAAGAAAACCTAGTCAAATGTATGTTTTTGAGTAACAGATTTGAGTTAAATATTGAACAAGAATTTTTTCTTTCGCTGCCGGTGCAATGATTTTTGTGGTCGTTGAAGAGGTAATTCCTGAAAAACAACGTGACAAATACACCGATTTAGCCGTTCTTGGATTCATAGGTGTATTTTTGGTGATGATGATTTTAGATGTTGCTTTGGGTTAGACAATTAAATCATGTCATCAAGCAAACTTGAATTTGATCCTCTTGTTTCCTCTTCTCCCTTCAGATCTTGATAGAATTTAGCAACAGTAATTTGCATGTATGGGATTAACCACAACAATCCAATTCCAAGCGTTAAAATGCATAATAATGCCCATCCGAAGAAACTTAAGCCCAATAAAAACAACTTCATTTTATTTCCATCCATCATTTCCTTACTTTTTTTCAATGCATCAGAAGCAGAAATGTTTTCATCATCTGTTAATATGAAAAATGTCATTGAATAAGAAAGAGCTACAATTATTCCTGGGATAATTAATAGTAATAACCATAAAACAATATAAATTGTCATGATCAACGATGCGTTTAATGCCCTGCTAAAATCATTGAATCCTTCAAAAATTTGCTCTGCACGTGGTTCGTTTTTTCTTGAAAATGCAAGCGTAAACTTTGTTAATCCGAGTTGAAAAGGTCCAGAAAGAACAATTGAAGCTAATCCACCAATGTAAGGAATATTTTGGTAGATTCCGGTAATTACAAAATACAAAAGAAAAGTTCCTATTGCTAAGCCCCAATTTCCACGTAAAGTGTCTAAAGCTTGTTGTCTTAAAACTGAATTTTCTGTATTCATAAAGTGTAATTTTGGACTAAATTAATGAAATATTGATTTAAGCATTAATTAATTTTTCAATCTCGAACTTGGTCATTTCCATCATTGCTTGTGTAACTTGAGCAGATTTATCTTTGTCACTCATTAATTTGCCTAGAATTTTTGGAACAATTTGCCAAGAAACCCCAAATTTATCGTCCAACCAACCACAACGATTGTATGTGCCTCCTTGACCTAATTTCTCCCAATAATGATCGATTTCCTCTTGCGTTTCACAGGATATTACGTAAGAATTTGCCGGACTGAATTTGTACATCGGTCCACCATTCAAAGCCATAAAGTGAGTGTCGTTTATTTCAAAATTTACTACGATCGGGTTTTGTGAAATTATCCTTGAATTTTTAAAAATGGAACAATAATGTTCTGCCATTTCCAGGGCTTGACCATCGCTCCAAAGACATGCGTAAATATGATTTTTCATTTTTTTAAGGTTTTAAAGCATTAATTTCATCATCAAATCAGTTTGTTCGTCTTCGCCCAGTTTGAAAATATGTTTATCAAAAACGACAAATCCATTTTTTTCATAAAAGCGAATCGCTCTCGGGTTTTCTTCCCATACGCCAAGCCAAATAAAGTCGAATTTATTCTTTTTAGCCAGTTCAAGTATTTCATTGAAAAGCATTTGCCCGACCTTATGTCCATGGAAGCTTTTTAAAACATAAATTCGCTCTATTTCTAATGAGTTTTCTTGCTTTAATTCTGTTTGTGCGTCGCCAATGTTTAATTTCATATAACCGATGATTTCGCATTCGAATTTGGCGAAATAAAAGTTGGAATTTTCATTTTTCAGTTCAAGGGTTAATTGCTTTAAGGACAATGATTCTTCCAAATATTGCGTCATGTTTTCAGTTGAATTAACAGCTTCAAATGTTTCTATAAAAGTCGCTTTACTGATTTTTTGTAACTCGTGCAGTTCGTCCACCGTTACTTTAACGATTTGAAGTTTGTTCATTTAAAAATGAAATTGATTACAACTCAAAAATAGATTACTGAAATTGAATTTGATAAACTAAAAACGGATTCCATTTCTGAAATCCGTTAAAATGTATTTTTTTAGTCAATTACTTACAAATCGTTTCTTCTGTCATCTTGAGAATTTTACGTACTTCTTCCAACGTTGGTGCTTCGGCATACGTTCTCAAAACAGGTTCCGTTCCGGAAGGACGAATCATCATCCATCGGTCTTCATCAAAGAAATATTTGAAACCATCAATTGTTTTTACCTCTTTCACCTTGTAGTCACCAAAAGAAGTGTAATTTCCTGTTTTGCAATTGGCAATGATGTTTTGTTTCAAGTCTTCCGTAATATGTAAATCGTTACGTTCAAATTTGAATGGACCAACGATTTCGTAAACTTCTTCAATCAATTCATCCAGTGTTTTACCTGATTTCGCCATGAATTCCCAAATGATTAATCCCATCCAAATACCATCGCGCTCCGGAATGTGACCTTTTACGGCAATTCCTCCAGATTCTTCACCCCCCAACAATACATCTTCTTTTACCATGATGGTTGCGATTTCTTTGAAACCAATTTTTGTCGTGGTAACTTCCAATCCGTAATGCTCACACATTTTGTAAACGCGTGGAGTAACGCTGAATGCAATGGCAACTTTGCCAGTCATTTTTTTGTATTTCACCAAGTAGTGAATCAACAATAAAATAATGTGATGTGAATCAATGAATTCGCCTTTTCCGTTGTAAAGTCCAATTCTATCAGCATCACCGTCTGTGGCTAATGCACAATAAACACCTTCGTTTACTGCCAAATAAGCTTCAAGCTCTTTCAGGTTTTTAGCAATTGGTTCAGGTGCTTGCCCCATAAATGAAGGGTTTGGATCGCAATGTAATAATTCTACATTAGGTAAAATTCGTGGCATAACGCGTTGTCCTGCGCCATACATTGCATCGTAAACCAAACGCATTCCTGATTTTTCAATGGCTTCTAAATCAAAATTCTTTTTTACATGCTCAACATAGAGCGTTTCAATATCATGAACTTCAACTTTTCCGGCATTAATCGCTTCATCAATGGATATATTCGCAAAATCGATGCTGCAAGTTTCAGGAATTATGTCCTCCACTTCTTGCACATGTTCAGGAGCTAAAGGTCCACCGAAATCAGCTTTCAGTTTGTAACCGTTGTAAGATGGAGGATTGTGACTTGCAGTTAAATCAACTCCAATTTGACAACCAAAATGATTAGCCGCCAATGAAATCATTGGTGTTGAAACAAATCCACGTGACATTTTCACAGGAATCCCTTGTGCAATAAATACTTTTACAGCCGTTTCCATGAATAATTCTCCTGCGAAACGGCAATCGTGACCAACAAATACGGATGGATTTGAATAATTTTTCTTCAACCAGATTCCTGTTGCTTCAGCTACGCGAGCTACGTTATCTACTGTAAATTCTTGTGCAATGATTGCTCTCCAGCCATCAGTTCCAAATTTTATTTTTAATGCCATATTTTTTAGAATTGAAAATGTAAAATTGAGAATGTAAAATTGGTATTAAAAGAAATTCTACATCCTAATTTACAACATAGTATTATTTAACAAAGTTCTTTATTGTTTTCTCAATAATTCCAACGCATTCAAATAATTGTTCTTCTGTAATAACTAATGGTGGTGCAAAACGAATGATGTTACCATGTGTAGGTTTTGCAAGAAGTCCATTATCTTTAAGTGCAACACATAAATTCCATGCCGTTGGGCTATCTTCGGTGTCGTTTACAACAATCGCATTTAATAAACCTTTTCCACGAACTTTTAGAACTAAATCTGAACCATCAATGATTCGTTGCATTTCTTTTCTAAAAATGGATCCTAGTTTGCGTGCATTTTGAATTAATTTTTCTTCCTCTACTACTTCAAGAGCAGCAATGGCAACCTTAGCAGCAATTGGATTTCCACCGAAAGTTGAGCCATGTTGTCCGGGCTTGATGACCATCATGATTTCGTCATCCGCTAATACCGCTGAAACCGGATAAACACCACCTGACAATGCTTTTCCTAAAATCAGAATGTCAGGTCTAGTATATGTATCAGATTGGCGTTCACATTTATTTTCACAAGAACAATTGCCGCAAACAGCCAATAAACTTCCTGTTCGTGCGATTCCAGTTTGAACCTCATCTGCAATCAACAAAACACCATTTTCAGAACACAATCTTCTTGCTTCACGAATAAAATCCTCTGAAGGAGTATAAACTCCAGCTTCACCTTGAATTGGTTCAACTAAAAATCCTGCCACGTTTGGTTGTTTTAATGCTTCTTCCAATGCTTTTAAATCGTCATATGGAATTGCTTGAAAGCCAGGAGCATAAGGGCCAAAATTTTTATTAGAGTCAGGATCGCTTGAAAAAGAGACGATTGTAGTTGTTCTTCCGTGGAAATTCCCTTCACAAACTAAAATTGTTGCTTGGTTTTCTGCAATTCCTTTCTTTTCATAGGCCCATTTTCTACAAAGTTTGATTGCAGTTTCTACGGCTTCTGCGCCCGTATTCATCGGTAGCACTTTGTCAAAACCAAATAAATTGGTAATGAATTGTTCGTATTCACCCAATGAGTCATTGTAAAATGCTCTTGACGTCAAAGCAAGAGTTTGCGCTTGTTCGATTAACGCATTCGTAATTTTTGGATGACAATGACCTTGGTTTACTGCTGAGTAAGCCGATAAAAAGTCAAAATATTTTTCTCCCTCAACATCCCAAACAAAAACACCTTCTCCGCGTGATAAAACTACAGGTAGTGGATGATAGTTGTGTGCGCCGAACTTGTCTTCTAGCTCAATTAAAGACGTTGAATTTAATTTTTCCATTGTTGGATTCATATGATGATTGTAAAGACGGCAAAGATAATGAAAAGGACTGCGTTTCAAAAATTTACTTAAAAATTGTAATACTTATTCAATTAACTATAAATTTGTCTTGTGATCAGATTCAGAAGATATACATTATTACTGGTTTCCTTTTGCCTTTTTATTAACGTCACTTTATCAGGCGTTCTTAATCTTGGTTATAAAAGTTTTTCACTTAAAAAGTCAACCTTAGTTCAAATTACCAATGTAAAAAAAACTAATATTTTAGTTGATTATGACGTTGAAACGATTGCTGAAGAAGCATTACAAGAAGAGACTGATTCGGACGACATTCAATTTAATTACATCATTTTTAAATCATTCGACTACTCTTTTGATACGTACAATTTAGGTTCCAAAGCGAATATTTTCTTTTTAGATAAAACAGAATTCTATAAACTTCCTCTTTTTATACGTTATCAAAATTTTAGATTGTAGAATTAAATTTAGTCAAGACAATTTAGTTTTTACTAACTTTTAATTTAATAAATATGAACATTGACAAATCCCATATGGATAAAGTCATACATGATCTAAAACACTATTTACCAAGTCAAGCTCCATTAAAAGATTTTATTCATCATAACACGTTACATGCATTTCAAAAGTATGATTTTCATGTAGGATTGAATAAAGCGAACAAAATTTTTGGTTATAAAACCTACTTGCAAATAGAGGATTATAGAAGACTTTATAACGAAGGCAAAATAAATAAAAAAATAGTTGAAAGATTTCTACCCGAAAATGATTCAGTGCTCTGGTGGAACAAGCTGTTGAACGAGAAATTCGATGAGAATAGTTCGCCACGATGTGGAGAATTAAGGTCTCAATGGAAGATAAATTATCAGATAGACCTTGATTCATTGGTACACCCAACCCTTTTCAGGGTTTTAAGTAGTTATTTAGATCAAGGAATTTCAATTTGGAATTTCCCTGTAATAAAAGGTGGTTTTTTGAATTCTTTGAAAGAGTTAGAGTCAAATCAATTCGTTAGTTTTTTTAAGTCCGATAGGGTAAAGAAATTATTAAATGATGAACCAAGCATAGCGTTTTTATTGAAAATTCTAGTTGGGGATGAACAGTATTTTGAACATTATCTCTTTGATCAACAATTTTCTCATCCCGGATACTCAGGAATGGTTTCAGTATTGTCTGATAATACTAAGGCTTTAATCGATGAAAGACCAATTAAACTTGAAGATTTTATAATTTTTGAGTTACTTCTTGAAATAGATGCTTTGGATAATTATTTTGGTTCAATTTGGGCACCACTTGGTTCGAAAATAAATACTGTAATAACACCTATTTTCGATGAAGTTGAAAAAACCGAATTGACTGAAATCAGAAGAATTTGGCAAGAATCATTTGAATGGACCTATTATGATGAGGTTTTAAATGGATTGGTAAATAAGCAATTTTCAGAAGAAAAAAATGCTCAACTTCAAGCTGTATTTTGTATCGATGACAGAGAATGTTCCATTCGAAGATATATTGAGTCCGAACATAAAGCAGCAAAAACATTTGGAACTGCTGGTTTTTTCAATGTGGAATTCTATTTTCAACCGGCACATTCTGATTTCAGAACAAAGGTTTGTCCGGCGCCAGTAACTCCAAAATACTTAATTAAGGAAGTTGAAACAATCAATGTAAATTCGAAAGATTTTCATTATCACAAGAGTTCTCATGGTTTACTTTTGGGTTGGATTATCACGCATACAATCGGATTTTGGTCTGCATTAAAATTGGTTGGAAGTATTTTTAGACCGGTACAAAATGCAGCGGCCGTGTCATCAACTCGTCACATGAATCCGGAATCTGAATTGACCTTTGAAAACAGAAATGGAGAAAAAACGGATGATGGTCTACAAATTGGATTTACAGTTTCAGAAATGACGGATCGTCTGGAAGGACTTTTGAAAAGTATTGGGTTGGTTAAAGATTTTGCGCCTTTAGTTTATATTATCGGACATGGTTCAAGTAGCTCAAATAACACGCATTATGCAGGTTACGATTGCGGTGCATGTTCTGGTCGACCAGGTTCTGTGAATGCCCGTGTTATTTCAAAAATCGGAAACCATCCGGAAGTTCGAAAAGAGCTGAAACAAAGAGGAATCGAAATACCTGAATCGACACATTTCGTTGGTGTTCTTCATGATACATCACGTGATGAATTTGCTTATTTTGATTTATCGGTTTTATCGACAGAAAATCTGAAAAGACACAATGAAAATGTCATTGTATTTAATAAAGCCTTGGACTTCAATGCAACAGAGCGTTCACGCAGATTTGTTGTCATGGATACCAATCGAAATACGAAAAAAGTTCATTCCAATGTGAAATTGCGTTCGGTTTCTCTATTTGAGCCACGTCCGGAGTTGAATCATGCGACAAATACATTGTGTATTGTGGGAAGACGTTCTATGTCTCGTGGATTGTTTTTGGACAGAAGAGCCTTTTTAAATTCGTTTGATTATCAAGTCGATCCGGAAGGGAAATATTTACTAGGAATAATGAATGCTATTGCACCCGTGTGCGGAGGTATTAATCTAGAATATTTCTTTTCACGTGTTGACAACCAAAAATTGGGTGCGGGGACAAAACTTCCACACAATGTAATGGGACTAATAGGTGTTGCGAATGGAATTGATGGTGATTTAAGAACCGGACTTCCAAGTCAGATGATTGAAGTGCATGACCCGATTCGATTATTAGCAATTGTCGAACATTTTCCGGAAGTTGTTTTGAAAACAATTCAAACGAATCCTGCGACATATGAATGGTTTGATAATGATTGGGTAAGACTGGTTGTAATTCATCCTGAGACACGATCGCTTATGTTGTTTAAAAAGGGTGCTTTTACGGAATACCAAACAAACAATCAAAACCTGAAACAAGTGGATGATTTACTTGGTGAATTGATAAAAGAGCATAATAATTTACCAGTTTTCGAACTTAAAAATTAACAGTCATGAGCGCATTTATTCCATTTTTTATATTGCTTCCTACGACTGCTTTTCTTTTAAGTATGTTAATTCCGAAGGCGCAGGAACGAATCATGTCTATTTTAGCTTATTCTTCCGTGGGTTTGCAGTTACTCGCTGCCATCGGCTTCTCAGGGTTTTGGGTTTACAACGGAATGCGACCAATAAACTTGAAAGAGTTCTCTGTATATAAAACCGGAAACTATGATTTTTTCATCGATTTTTATTTTGATAAAGTAACGATGGTTTACATGATTTTAGGTGCTTTTGTTACATTCTTAATCACGATTTACAGTCGTTATTATTTGCACAGAGAAGAGGGATACAAACGTTTTTTTACAACAATTTTGTTTTTCTTTTTAGGATTTAATTTAATAATTATTTCTGGGAATATCGAAACATTATTTATCGGTTGGGAAATTTTGGGAGTGTCATCCTTTTTATTAATTGCATTTTATAGGGATCGCTATTTACCTGTAAAGAATGCTGTGAAGGTATTTTCGATTTATCGCATTGGAGATATTGGGATTATTTTGGTAATGTGGTTGTCACATCATTTGTGGCATGAAAACATTTCTTTTGCCAAATTGCATAATGCTGAATTGGTACATGAGCACCTTACTCAAAATTCTTGGGTTGGGCTTGTAATTGCCATGATGATTTACATTTCAGCAGCAGCAAAATCAGCACAGTTGCCTTTTTCATCTTGGTTGCCACGAGCGATGGAAGGCCCAACTCCATCAAGTGCTATATTTTATGGCTCATTATCAGTTCATATTGGTGCCTTTCTGCTCTTGAGAATGTATCCTTTTTGGGAGTTTCAAACTGGCTTCAGGGTATTTTTGGCGATTTCCGGTTTAATGACAGCTGTAATAGCAACATTTGTAGCAAGGGTTCAAAGTTCAATTAAAAGTCAAATTGCCTATTCATCCATTGCTCAAATCGGTTTGATTTTCATTGAGATAGCTTTTGGATTAGAGGAAGTTGCATTGATTCATATTGCCGGTAATGCTTTTTTAAGAACCTATCAATTATTGGTTTCGCCTTCAGTAGTGAGTTATAAAATTCGGGAGCAATTCTATGAATTTGTTCCACGGGAGAACACTATTGAAGATTCATGGCCGAAACGTTTTGAATATGCACTTTATATCTTGAGCTTGAAAGAGTGGAATTTAGATAGTATGATGTATCGCTATCTCTGGAATCCGCTTAAGAAAATAGGGTCGAGTTGGAAGATTTTGAACTTCAAATATGTGTTCTATTTTGCCGGGTCAACAGTTATAGCAGGAATTATCCTTTTGTTTTTCAGGGATTCAATCGATGAAAAATATAGATTCAATTTGCCGATTTTCTTTTCACTGGTTGGATTAATGATCGTAATAAAAGCATTTACAGAAAGAGATAGTGTTCGAAAAAGTTGGACATTAATTGCTTTAAATCACATTACAATCGCTATTGCTATTTCATTCAATGAACATTTTGATTTTATGCATCATGTTTGGTATTTGAGCGGAATTGTGGCAGCTTGGTTGTTTGGATTGCTATTAATAAACCGATTGCGAAGAATAGAGTGGGTGAGTTTAGATCGATTTTATGGGCATGTATATGAACACCCTAAAATTGGGTTCTGGTTTTTAATTTCTGCTTTGGCTCTATCAGGATTTCCAATCACTCCATCTTTTATTGGTGAAGATTTGATCTTTTCTCACATTCATAACAATCAAATTGGCTTGGCGTTTTTCACGGCGCTAAGTTTAATTATAAATGGCCTAGCAACAATTCGAATATATGCTCGGATTTTCCTTGGTCCACACGTGAAAACGTATCATGAGGTAGCAAAGCGCTCTTCTTAGTATAAATGTTTAATTAATTATTTTTAAATTATGAAAAATAGTATTCCAAAAGACGGCTTCGAGGGCTTAAAGCAAAATTTCTCGACTGATGCAGTATCAGGCTTTCTGGTATTTTTATTGGCACTTCCTTTAAGTTTAGGAATTGCCGGAGCAAGCGACTTTCCACCGATTTATGGTCTTGTAACAGCAATGATTGGTGGGGTTGTAGTTAGTTTTTTTGCTGGCTCAGCACTAACTATCAAAGGACCCGCCGCCGGATTAATTGTGATTGTTGCTGGATCGGTGGCAGCCTTTTCAAAATTTGCTCCTGCAACTGCCAGTCCTGAAGAAGCAACCATTTTTGGATGGCACCT
>CANGLG010000042.1 GCA_947454395.1 Flavobacteriales bacterium | reverse complement strand
ATCTTTTCTGAATCTTCCAGTAAATCATCTTCTGAATTTGTTTTTTTATTTTTTAATGATTCAGACTCGGATAATGTCCATATACCATTTATTTTAGAGCTCATTTCATCTGAATCGGTTGAACAGGAAAAGATGCAACAAAAAAAGAAAGGGATTAATAATAAATTTTTCATTTGAGTTTACTTTACTATGAATAATTTTTTAGAATTTTTAGAATAATAAGCTTGTGCTAATATAGTTTTTTAAAAGATAATTTAAGAATTACAATTATTCTTAAAGATATATTAATTTTGCAACCATTATTAATAATTAAAATTATAAGTTATGGGTTTATGGGCTAAAATTAAGCAGTTTTTTGGTTTTGGAACTGTGTCAGTTAAGTTAACCGGTCCTTCATCGTTCGATGCTGATGGTGCAGAATTAAAGGGAACAATAGTTGTTACTGGAAAAAGTGATCAAATTATTGAACATGTTGAAGTCGTTTTGGAAGAGAAGTTTACCACAGGTCGTGGTGATAGTGAAAAAACGCAAGAGTTTAAATTAGGAGTTGTTAAGTTGGGTGGATTTAATATTAAATCAGGCGAAACAAAAAGTTTAGAATATGTTTTACCATACAGTTATGCAAAAACTTCAAATGAGCAATTAGCTGAAAAAGGCGGTGTAATGGGTGGTTTAGGTAAACTTGGTTCAATGGCATCTGGCGAAAAATCTGAATTTTCAATTATTGCCACTGTTGATGTTAAAGGTGCTACGTTTGATCCAAATGATATTATCAAAATAAAAAAAGCATAAATATTTTTTTAATTTCCTTGAAGCACAGAGATCTCTGTGCTTTTTTTATGTCCTAAATTTTATAATTCTCTTTAGTTTTTTATAAAAATTGAATGTATTTTGTTGTTTTTTTAAGATTTTAACAATCGGAGAATAAAAAGTTAAACAACTGTTTAAAATAGTTGTTTAACTTTGCACCCCGAAATGAAAAAGGATAATTCTACAGAAGAAAAAATTAAGCAAGCTGCCAAGGAAGTATTTATTTCCAAGGGATTTTCTGGTTGTTCTACGCGTGAGATTGCAAAGGCTTCAGGGATAAATGTTGCTTTGGTGAATTATTATTTTCGCTCCAAAAGCCAATTGTTTGCCTTGATTTTTAATGCTGCTATGGAAGATTTTACGAATACCATGGTAGAAGTATTTGGTAGAAATTTATCACTTCCAGAAAAAATGCGAATCTTAATCGATAAGGAATATTATTTTCTTTCGAATCATCCTGAGTTGCCTACTTTTATAATCAATGAAACGAATCGTGAATCAGGAATTTCCTTTGCAAATGCTGGTTTCTTTGAGAAAATGACAAAAACAGGAATTTTCGAACAATGTATTGAGGCGCAACAAAAAGGTGAAATGCGTAAGATTGATCTTCGTAATATGACACTGCTTATATTGTCGAATTGCCATTATCCTTTTATGAGTAAGAATATGATGAAAAGCATGCTGAAAATTGAAGACGATCAATGGAAAGAAGCAATTGAATTTCATAAAATACATGTTACAGAATTACTCGTTAATTACTTATTTCCAAAAAATAATGAGAATGAAAAATAGATTTATTAAGGTTGGTTTTTCAATTGTGATTGGACTGAATGGTTTCAATTCGATGAGTCAAACCCTCGATTTAAACGCTTGCTTGAGAATGGCAGATACAGCGAGTTTAGCAATTCGCAATGCTCGTCTTGATCAAGAAATCAATCAGGAGCAACGAGGTTCTTATTTGTCTGCGCGACTTCCGCAACTTAATTTTAATGCTGATTATAAATACAATGCAAAAATTCCTGGTCAGGTTGTTCCTGCTGCATTTTTTGGAGGTCAGCCGGGTACATATTCAACTGTTCAGTTCGGAGTTCCTTATGTTTTTAGTAATACGCTCCAGTTATCTCAGATATTATTTAATTCGCAATTAAACTATGGTTTGCAGGCACTTAAAATAAATAGTGAAATCGTCGCAACCCAAGCTGAAATGACTGTCCAGGATATTCGCTATCAAGTATCGAATACTTATTTCACAATTCAAGCAATTAATAGACAGATTCAATTTATCAATAGTAATCTTTTGAATACAAGAGTTTTACTAGAAAATATGGAGGTCATGGTTAAGCAGGGAATGGTCGTTGAAACCGAATCGGATAAAATTAAAATTTCAGAATTGTCTTTGTTGAATACAAAAACGATTCTTTCAGAAAATTTGGAACAACTTTATTCGTTGATGAAAATTTTAATTGGATATCCAAAAGACAAAGAACTTGCTTTTGAGTCAGATGAATTGGTTGAAAAAACGTTGTTGATAAATAGTGAATCTAAAAATTACTTCGCACTTAATTTAGTCGATTTGCAAAAGAAAATGAATGCAGAGGAAAAGAAAGGAATTAAAATGGGGTACCTTCCAAATCTTGCATTTTATTCGGCTTATAACTTTAATATTAACATTAAGCCTGAAGATAATTTCCGAAAGGGAATTGATGGGGCATTCATCGGATTACGAATGGACTGGAATCTTTTTGACGGACTTGACAAATTCCATAAATACAAAATGAATGCATTTAATCGAGAGAAAATTGAAAACCAATACAACTTGCTTCAGCAACAGTTAGAAATGAATGCGGTGAACAATCGCAATCAAATTGAGGTTAAAGGGAAAAGTCTTCAATTAACAAAAGAGCAATTGGTTTTAGCAGAAAAGGTTTATAAAAATGCAAATCTGAAGTTTCAACAGGGACTTACAAGCTCAACTGATTTAATCCTTGCAGATAATGGATTGCAACAAGCACAAACAAATGTAGTTTCAGCCTACATTCAATTAAGACAAGCTGAATTAGAGTATTTAAAATCAATCGGAAATATCAAATAAAAATGAAAAGAGTAGTTACAGTTTCAGTTATTGTAGTAGCATTAATTGTTTTGGCCGCGGTTAAATTAAAGTCGAACAAAAAGGCGGTAGAGGAGAAATTATATATTCGTGATTCAACTGAGGCTATCTTGGTTGCGACGACCTCTCCACAAAATCACACATTTGAAAAATCACTTTCATTTTTGGGGGTGTTCGATGCTTTACATCAAAATAATGTTGCTTCAGACGGTTCTGGAAAGTTGTTGAAATTATTAGTTGAAGAGGGAGATATTGTGAAGGCAGGTCAAACGATAGCCAAATTGGATGATGAAATGGTTCAATTACAAATTCAAAATATTCAATTAAACATTGAGCAACTTAAAAATGATAACGCACGCTTTTCGGTTTTGAAAAAGGAAAACGCAATTTCTAGTGTTGAAGCAGAAAAAGTGGAACTTGGTTTAAAATCAGCGGAGGTTCAATTAAAACAATTGCAAAAACAACTGCGTTCAACTTCAATCGTTGCGCCATTTAGCGGGGTAGTAAGCAAGAAAATGGTTGACTTAGGTTCGATGGTTATGCCCGGAACACCAATCGTTGAATTGACTGATATTTCATCCTTAAAATTATCGGTTTCTGTTCCAGAAAGAGATATTCTTAAATTCCAAAAAGGACAAAAAGTTATCGCAAATGCAGATGTTTACAGTGATGTGGATTTTAATGGTGTCATCTCGAATATCGCTGTTCAAGCTGATGCATCTCACAATTTTAAAGTTCAATCAACTATTAAAAATTCCAATTCAAATAGATTGATGGCAGGAATGTATGGAAGTGTTTCATTAAGCAATTCCAAAAGCACAACTGCTTTGTCAGTTCCTAGAAAAGCTTTGGTTGGTTCTACAAAAAGTCCAAAAGTTTACGTCGTTCGTAATGGAAAAGCGAAATTGACATCCTTCAACGCGGGAACCTCTGATGGAGAATTCATAGAGGTTGTTTCAGGCTTGAGTATAGGTGATAAAATCGTTATAAAAGGTCAAGTAAATCTTCAAGACAATTCAAACGTGAAAATTGCAAAATAAGCTATCATGACATTAACCGAATTATCGATAAAACGTCCTTCTTTCATAATCGTTGTATTTACGATTTTGATTGGCGGTGGATTGCTGAGTTACAATCAATTGAGCTATGAGCTTTTACCTGATTTCTCTCCTCCAATTTTAACAATTACCACGACTTATCCCGGTGCTTCTCCTGCAACAGTTGAAAGCCAAGTCTCTAAACCATTGGAAGATGCATTAAGTGGTTTGGAAAACATCAGTGAAGTGACTTGTTTTTCACTTGATAATGCTTCTGTAGTTCTTCTTGAATTCAAGGCAAATGCCAATATGGATAATGCGTTAGAAGATGCACAGCGAAAAGTAAACAACGTTCAGAATTCCCTTCCATCTGGTTCAAAAACGCCTGTAATTGCTAAAATTGAACCGAATGCGTCTCCGGTATTACAAGTAAGTGCCGTGGCACCAAACATTGATGAACGTGATTTCATGCAAATGATGGACGAGGAAATTATCCCACAAATCAAACAAACGAAAGGTGTTGCGGAAGTTCAGATAATTGGTGGTGAAAATCGTTCATTTCGCGTAAATGTAGACAAGGATAAGATGCGTCGCTATAATTTGTCGCTTTCGACTATAAATCAGGTTATTGCAGGAGCGAATGTTGAATTTCCTACAGGAAAAGTAAAAGATGCAAATGAACAAATGACTGTTCGCTTGGCCGGTAAATTTACTTCGGTTAAAGACTTGGAAAACCTAATCATTTATTCCCGAGGAACGTCACCTGTTCGTTTGAAAGATGTTGCTGAAGTTGTTGATGCGATTGAAGATCAAACTACGGTTTGTCGATTGAATGGAGTGAATGGGGTAGGGATGCGCATCAAAAAACAAAGCGATGCAAATGCTGTAGATATGTCGACTGCGACTAAAGAAAAATTCAAGGATTTGGAGAAAAAATACGCGGAGCAGGGACTTAAATTCACAGTTGCAACTGATACTTCAATTCCAACGATTGACTCGGTGGATGCTGTAATACACGATCTCGAGTTAGCCGTAATTCTAGTTGCTGCCGTGATGTTGTTGTTCTTACATAGTTTAAGAAATGCGGTAATAGTCTTAATTTCTATTCCGGCGTCCTTGATATCAACTTTTATTGTAATGTATCTATTGGGTTATACCCTCAATTTGATGACGCTTTTGGCGATGTCTTTGGTTATCGGAATCTTGGTAGATGACTCCATTGTTGTTTTGGAAAATATTTACCGACATCTGCAAATGGGAAAACACCGCAGAGTTGCAGCTTTAGAGGGTAGAAATGAAATTGGATTTACAGCTTTGGCAATTACTCTTGTGGATGTGGTCGTGTTTTCGCCAGTTGTTTTCATCGAAGGAACAATTTCAGATATTCTACATCAGTTTTCAATTGTGGTGGTTGTTTCGACTTTAATGTCTCTATTTGTATGCTTTACGCTGACTCCATGGTTGGCTTCTCGATTTGCGAAAGAAACGAAATTGAATCCAAAGAATCCGTTCCAGGCGATCTTGATTTGGTTTGAAAAACGCGTTACAATTTTCACGGATCAATATGTGAAGCTTGTAGGTTGGGCTTTGCGTCACAAAATCGTTACAACCCTAATTATTATTGGAATTTTTGCTGGAAGTATAATGGTGATGACTCTTGGAATTGTAGGCCAAGAATTCGTAGCTCAGGGAGATCAAGGGAAATTTATGGTTAAACTGAAATACGACAAAAGCACCACGTTTGAAGAAAACAATGCAACTACCTTGAAAATTGAACAATTGCTTTTGGCTCAGAAAGAAGTTGTTGATATTGTCTTCGCCAATGTTGGTGGACCAAGTTCAGGAATGGGGGCAGCCTCTTTTGGCGCCGAAAACAAATCTGAATTAACAGTTAAATTGAAGCCGGGAATGCAGAAAAAATATCCGACTATCAAATACATGACGGCAATACGTAAGAAGATTGAAAGTAAATATCCTGGTATAGAAGTAAAAGCCATAAATATTGGAATGGTTGAATCGGAAGAGGCGCCGGTTGAGATCTTTTTGTCTTCAGATGATAGTGAATTGCTAATGAAAGAGGCTAAACGGATGAAAGCTATGATGTTAAATATTCCTGGTGCAAAAGATCCAACGATTTCTACAGAAGACATTTCTCCGGAAGTTAAAATTGATTTGGACCGTGAAAAAATGGGCCAACTCGGATTGCCAATTGCTACAATCGGAATGCAATTGCAAAATGCATTGACAGGAAATACCGATGCTCAATTCGATGAGAAAGGTCAAGAATACAACATCCGTGTGATGATGGATCCAAACGATCGTAAGAATATTGAAGACATCAATAGTTTGACTTTCACAACAAATGATGGCAAACAAGTCCGATTGAGTGAATTCGCAAAAGTTGATGTTGACAATGCTGCAGGTTCATTGGAGCGTAAAAATAGAATTTCAAATACGACGTTGCGTTGTTATGTTCTTGGGACAGCAGCTGGAAATGTTTCATCCGCCATTGAAAAATACTTAAAAGAGAAACCTTTGGATCCAAATGTTCGAATGCTTTGGGGAGGTGAAGTGAAACGTCAGAAAGAATCAATGGGTGCACTTGGCACTGCCATGGGGATTGGATTTATTTTGGTTTACCTAATCATGGTTGCTTTGTATGACAACTTTATCTATCCGTTCGTCGTAATTTTCTCGATTCCAGTTGCGTTAATTGGCGCTCTATTAGCCTTGAATTTGAGTTCTTCGAATATGGGGATTTTTACCATGCTGGGAATGTTAATGTTACTCGGTCTCGTTGCAAAGAACGCCATATTGATCGTCGACTTTACGAATCACCTCAAGGAAAAAGGATTACCAACCTATAATGCTTTGTTAGAATCCGTTCGTGAACGTATGCGTCCAATTCTTATGACCACCATCGCAATGGTTATCGGTATGATTCCAATTGCAATCGCTAAAGGTTCTGGTGCTGAATGGAAAAATGGACTTGCTTGGATTTTGATTGGTGGACTAACAAGTTCTATGTTCCTTACTATTATCGTCGTTCCGTTGATTTATTACGTCGTTGATCGACTTCAATACAAATGGCGAAACAGAAGTTTTTTCAAAAGCGAGCCGGAGAATTTTTTGGAAGGTGACGTTTAGCTTTATTAAATTGTTCTAAATTCGCAATAAATGATTTCCTAACTCAAACATGTGACATAAACTCTACTTTTGTATAAAAGACAAAAAACTTGAAAATAGCTATTATAGGTGGTGGTGCAGCTGGTTTTTTCGCAGCGTTAAATGTAAAACGATTTTTTCCGGATTCCCATGTTTCTATTTTAGAGAAATCAGCAAAGTTTTTGGCTAAGGTTAAAATTTCAGGTGGCGGTAGATGTAATGTAACTAATGCTTGTTTTGATAATAAACTACTTGCCAAAAATTATCCTCGCGGTGAAAATCAATTACGAAAGGCTTTTGAAGTTTTTAACCCTCAATCGACGATCGAATGGTTTAAAAGTAGGGGAGTCAAACTTACAACGTACCCAGATAATTGTATTTTTCCTGAATCAAATAGCTCTCAGACGATAATCGATTGTTTTCTTAATGAAGCAAATCATTCTGGGATTAAAATAATAACAAATCAAAATGTTCAGGAAATTCTTCAAAATGAAAATGGATTTGTAATTAGAACTACTGAAAAAGAGATTGAATTTGATAAGGTAATTATTACTATTGGTGGACAACCTAAAGCTTCTGGGCTAAGTTTTTTATCCAATTTAGGACATGAAATTATTGAGCCAGTCCCGTCTTTATTTACCTTTAACATGCCAAAAAATCCGATTTGTGCACTCATGGGAAATGTGGTGGAAAACGCTGTAGTTAAAGTTGAAGGAACAAAATTGGTAGGCGAGGGGCCACTTTTGATAACGCATTGGGGAATGAGTGGTCCTGCGATTTTAAAACTTTCGGCTTGGGGTGCGAGAATATTAAATGAAAAGAATTACGAGTTTGCCATTTTAGTAAATTGGTTGAATGATATGAAAGAAGATTCTTTGCGCTTTGAAATTCAACAAGTAATGCTGGAGCATGGAGGCAAAATGGTTTCAAATTTTAACCCTTTTGTGATTACAAATCGTCTTTGGCATTTTTTGCTAGAAAAAGCAGAAATTCATAAAGAAATAAGATGGAAAGATTTGGGTAAAAGGAACATCAATAAAATGGTAAATACTTTGCTGAACGACAAATATGAAGTAAAAGGAAAAACAACCTTCAAAGAAGAATTTGTCACAGCAGGAGGAGTTTCTTTAAATGAAATTGACTTCAAGAAAATGGAGAGTAAAAAAGTATCCGGACTTTTCTTTGCAGGTGAAGTGCTTGACATTGATGGAATTACGGGCGGATTCAATTTTCAGGCCGCTTGGACTACAGGATTTATCGCAGGTAAAAATGTTGGATTGTAATCGATGGAAATTAACAATACTCAAACAAGTAGATATGAATCCTTGGATTGGCTAAGAGGGCTTACCGCTTTGTCAATAATGATTTATCACACGTACACATTCAATTTTAAAAGTTTAGACTCTGGTTCTTTTTTAGGCAGAATGGGTATTTATGGTGTATCAATATTTTTTGTTTTGTCCGGTTTGAGCATGGCTATTGTATATCACAGTTACTTTAAAACAATTAAAGACATAGCATATTTCTATTACAGAAGAATTATGCGGATTTTCCCATTGTTTTGGTTGGCTTTTTTTATTGTAATGATCTTAAATAAAAAAGTTGAACCGATACAGGAATGGTTTGTCAATATGTTTTTTGTTTTTGGTTTTGATGAAAATAAAACAACTGTAATTCCAGGAGGTTGGTCTGTTGGTGTAGAAATCTATTTTTACATTTTTACACCATTTATAATCATGGCTTATTCATACAAAAAATGGATTGGAAGAATGATTATTTGTTTATTACTTATTTATGGTTTGCGCTATGCATTTATAGTATTTAAGGATGTGAAAGTACTTGGTGCTTATTGGTATAATTATGTTGCTCCGTTTAATAATTTCTTCTTGTTTGGCCTTGGAATATTATTGTTCTATGAATTTAAAAATTTGAAAATTTCAAATCTACTTTGTTTTTTGGGAATCATCTTAGCTTGCTTGATTTTTGTTTTCTACCCGGTAGAAGGTAATCAAGTATATATCGTGAAAGGATTTAATCGCTTGGTTTTTAGTTTTGCAAGTATACTGCTCGTTTTAATGTTTTTCTTAATGAAGTATCAACCTCTTAAATGGATTGTTTACACACTTCAACAATTCGGAATAGCAACCTATGGTGTTTATTTACTTCATCAATTAATTCAGCAATTTTTACACGATTATTGTCATTTAACTAATCCAATTCTACTAATGATAACAACAATAATTGTAAGTGTTCTGTTTGCATTATTTATTTACAAGTATTTCGAAAAACCATTTATACGATTGGGCAAAAGAAATATTTTTGGAAAATAGTTTTTATAAATTCAATTAGCTCTGCCTGCAAGTAAACTCAAATGAAATAGGGCGTCTCCGCTTTCCTTCTCTGTTATTTCAATATTGAAATCACAATTTCCAATTCCATTTAATAAGCTACATAGAATTTTCCCGGATTCATTTTTCTTGTCTTGATACATGAATTGAATAACTTTTTCCACATCGTTTGCATCTAGTGAAATCATTGGAAAACTAGCAATTATAGTTTTTTCAATTTCTAAAAATTCATCTTTATTGATTCGATTTTGTTTCCAAGAAATAAAAGCTTCCGCGCACATTCCTAATGCTACTGCATGTCCATGAGAAATTGGAGTTTTGTCTAAAAAATAACTTTCCAACGCATGACCAATCGTATGACCGAAATTTAATATTTTTCGCAATCCACCTTCTTTTGGGTCAATTTCAATGATATTCGTTTTTATTTTAACAGAAGCATAAATTACATCTTCTTGTGTTAATTCATCCTCTGAATGAATTGTTTTTATTTTCGACCATAATTCTTTGTCCTGAATTAACGCATGTTTCAGCATTTCAGCATAACCATTAAAAATTTCTTCTGCAGGCAAAGTACTCAGTAACTTCGGATCAATGTAGATTCTTTCCGGATGATTAAAAGTTCCGAGTTGATTTTTAAAATTATCCATGTCGATTCCGGTTTTGCCTCCAATTGCAGCATCTACCATTCCTAGTAATGTTGTAGGGATATTGACGAATTTCATACCTCTTTTGAAAATAGAAGCAATAAATCCTCCCATGTCAGTTACAACTCCTCCTCCGATATTAATAACTAGATCTTGTCTACTAAACCCATATTCCGTAAATGCTTGCCATACTTGAAAGCAAACTTCCATTACTTTATTTTCTTCACCTACAGGCAACAAAACAATTTCAGCATTTTCCAACTCGGTGAAAGTCGTTAACAAATACTCCAAGCAACAATCATGTGTATTTTCATCAACCAATAAAATGATTCGATGTTTTTGATAATCAGCAAGTAACTGAGATAATGAACTTTCTTCCAAAGGTCCAATTTCAACGGAAAAATCTTTTGCTTTGATTACTTTCATTTGTTCGAAGATATCATCAAAGTTAATTATTCTTTTCACTTCCGTTTCAGTTTAAAAAAAGCAATTAAATTTGAGAATGATTTCTTTTGATAATACTGAAATTGCTTTTAGAAGCAAGACAAATCGAGACTTAAAAAGAGCCTATTGGTTGTTCAAAATTATAGCTTCTCCAACAATTGTGAAAATCGGAAAGGCACTTACTAATACAGCTTTAAGTCTTCGTATTCCAATCCGTAGACTAGTAAAAGCTACTATTTTTAGACAGTTTTGTGGCGGTGAGAGTATTTCTGATTGTGATGCTGCAATTAAAAAACTTGGTGATTTTGGGGTAGGTACCATTCTTGATTATTCTGTTGAAGGTAAAACATCGGATGAAGATTTTGATAAAACGGTAGAAATCATTATTCAAACACTTCTTCGTGCAAAAGCGGATAAAAACATTCCATTTGGTGTATTTAAAGTAACTGGAATTGGACGTTTTGACTTAATTGAAAAAGCAAGTAATCCCAATTCAATTATTTCTGAAGAAGAAAAAAAAGGAATTGAAACGATAGTTTACCGAATAGATAAAATATGCAAAGCAGCATATGAAAATAAAGTTCCAGTTTTTATTGATGCAGAAGAAACTTGGATCCAAGATGCTATTGATAATTGGGCTTTTGATTTTATGCTGAAATATAATGGAGAAGAGGCCATCGTATTTAATACAGTTCAAATGTATCGCCATGACCGACTTGATTTCGTTAAAAAATGCCATGAATTAGCAAAGGAAAACAAAGTTCATTATGGTGTAAAACTCGTACGTGGTGCATACATGGAAAAGGAGCGCGATCGAGCTTTGAGAATTGGGTATCCTTCACCTATTCAGCCGAATAAAGCAGCCTCAGACAGAGATTATAATTTGGCTTTGGAATTTATCATTGCACATTCAGATTCATTTGCATTGTGTGCAGGAACTCATAATGAAGAAAGTTCGTTGTTATTTGCGGAATTAATAGAGAAATACGGAATTTCAAAAAATGACAAACGTTTTTATGGAGCTCAGCTTTTAGGAATGAGTGACCATATTTCATATAACTTAGCAAATGCTGGTTATAACTTAGCCAAGTATGTTCCTTTTGGTCCGATAAAAGAAGTTATGCCTTATCTGTTAAGACGTGCAGACGAAAACACATCTGTCGCTGGCCAGACGGGCAGAGAACTTTCGTTAATAATGAAAGAATTAAAAAGGAGAAAATTGAATTAATTCAGCTTTATTATTGGAAGTATTTTATTGTTTATTTGAATAAAATAAGTTCCATCTTTAAGGTGGTTAAGGTCTAAAAAAGAATCATTTTTAATTTCGATTTTTTCAATTACATTTCCCAAAAGATCAATAATAGTCGCTTCATAAGACGTTGATTCATTCAAGTGAATTGAAATATTATTTTGAAATGGATTAGGGTAAACTGAAAACTTTATAATTGATTCTTCCTCTTGGATTCCAACCAATTGATTATAAGTAAATATATTTTGCGTATTTGGATAAAATGATCCTGTAGGTTTGACTTTCATTACAAAAATATTACACCCACCATTTTCAGTAAATTGGGAATTACCAAGTGATGTATTAAATCCTACACAAATATATCCTCCATCAGAAGTAGTTATCATGTCATTGGCTTTATCAAGTTTTTCATTCATTATGGTTGTGGCTTGCCCCATCCAATACTGGTAGTTTGAATCATAGTATCCAATCGTTACATCATAATCATCTTGAAAAGTACCACTGTTTATTGTTCTATTTGCAATGGCTACTTTATCACCAGTTAACACATAAAGTGCTTGATCATACAACGTATTATCTGATTCACCTGGGCTGTCACTTATGGTGTTTTGAAACATTAATCCACCATTAAAATCATAAGAACCTGCATATTCATCTTGATTACTTTCCGTTGAATAACTTGTTCCCACTGTAAAAATTCGATCTTCCCGATGCGCTAAGTCATTGATATTGTAGTTTCCATGCTTATTTCCAGCTATTCGCATCCAAATTGAATCACCTAAAAGATTTATTCGCATCACAAATCCTTTTGTCAAATTTGAATCAGCAACAAAATAATTTCCCGCAACAAACAACAAAGAATCTTGAACTCGAATTATTGAGTTAGCAACATCATCACCAATTGAACCAAAGGTTTTAGACCAAATAACTTCTCCATTTCGATCTGTACGTATCATAAAAATATCGCTTCCTTGTCCGTTTACAGATTTTGATTCACCAACCATTATGATACTTGAGTCTTTTGCGAATACCGCATCGTTAATTCTTTCCCAATTATCAGTGCCGTAAGTTTTTTGCCAAAGCTGATTCCCTTGCAAATCAACTCGTGTCAAGTAAGCATCAAAATCACCACCACTAAACGAATTCGAAAATCCAGCAATGTAATATCCTAAATCGTGGTTGTATAAAACCCTCTTTCCTTCTTCGGATTCTGCCCCACCATAATGTTGACTGGAAATATAGTTCCCTGCTGTATCCAAATGCAAAAGAAATGCTTGTGAGCTTTCCGTCCAGCTACTTGAACTTCCGGTAATAACATAAGTTGAATCTTCAAGTTGAACAATTCCTTCTCCCTTATCAAATCCATTTCCTGAATAAAGTTTGTAAAAACAATTTTGCCCAAAGGAAAATAGACTTGCAAACAAAAAAACACAATTAATTAAAATACGCATTGTAAACGAAGTATTACAGATTGTCCGGTTTTACTAAAAAGATTTTCACTGCTTAAACCAAAACTGAAATTATTTAATTTAAAACTTGAATATATTCCACCTTTGATTTTTGAAAAACCACCATAGTTTCCACTGATTCCAAAATGAACTAATCCGTTGAAAGGATTATAATCAATACCAGCGAAAATCATTGGAATTGCCATGTTTGAAAGGTAAAGTCTTGCTCCGTAAAATTCTTGAAGCTTTTTACTTTTCGAATCTTCAGATTGGTCAATTAATTTAGAAATCTGAAGCATTCCTGGCAACAAGAATGTTGACTTTTTCTCAGATTTTGAAATTCCTAATGAATCTAAAATGGCAAAGTTACCGGCTTGAAAAGTAGTTCCTTTTGCCAACTGGTCATATGAAAAACCAACATAATTAAATGAGGTATCAGCTTTGTATGTTGTCTGATTTGTAGTCTGAGAAATGAATCCGACATTGCGCATCAAGAATTGAAAATAAGGTTTGCCTTTCAACCCTTTCGATTGCCAACGAATATCTGCATCAATTCCTGCACCAATTCCTTTCAAGTAGGTTTTGCTACCTGTAAAAGAAGCTGTTCCATTATAACTGAAATTCAATGAATCCATTGATAAATTCTGATATATTTCTCCTTCTGAAAGATTCAACGAAGCAAAATTGTTTAAACCAAATAGATTAAGGCTAACTGCAGATTTTGATTTTTTATCTAACCAACCGAAACCAATTTTCTGATAGGTAAAATTTGTAAATCGAGAACCTGAAAAATTGGCAGTATCTCCTGCGAAATAACTATTTCCATACATTGGAAATGAGAAAAGATCTTTGCTATAAATGGATTGAAGAAAATTATACATACCTACTTTAACCACAAATCCCCAGTTGTTATGTTTGAATAAATTCACTTGATAATTTCGATATTCCATTTCAGCCTGAATATCTGACCCAAAACGATTTACAGCTTTGTGTCTATCCAATGACCTTCGTTTCATTGAATCAGTTATTTCGCCTCCAAAGAAAAATTTTTGTGCTATGTCTTTTCCTATTGAAGTTCCAGAATAATCAGCAATTCCAGTCAGTATTATTTCATGTTTTTTTTCTTTCTCTATGCCTGATTTGTTCAAATAATTTAAAACAGTATCATGTTGAATTGGTAACCAATGTTGCCCAAACATTTTCAAACTGAATAATATACTTATAATAAGAAAATATATTTTCATCAAAGTACGATTTTTGAGTTTAGTCTTAATTTCAGATTCACTGCGAGGAAAGCTCCATTTGGAATGTTTTGTTGCTCACTTAAACCTGATGTTATATTCGGTGTATTGAAAACTGCTTCAACGATTACTTTTTTGACAAGTTTTAAATCATTGGTAACAGATTCGTTTAGAACAAAGTCAACATTTGATTTTTTTTTCTTTATCCCGTCAGTTGGATCTGTTGTACCCATCAGCGAGCTTGATATTTGGCTTTCAGCGATAATTGTATGTAAAATATTATTATTCTCATCCATTAAATAGAGAACTGGTTGACAACTCAATGGAAACGCATTCGTTGCGGATAATGTAAAAACGCCTGAATTTACATGTGTTTTTGTTTCGTCATTTGGAATGTTAATATCAAAAGTGTCTCTTAATGTTAACCCGTCAGCACCTATAGAAAGTGGCATTTCAGCGTGAACTTTTACTTTAATTCTGCTATTTGGGAAAATTTCATCATTCCCACCTGATGTATTTCCCCAAGGATTCAGTTGAAAACTGTACCCGATTTTATTTTTTGCACCGGCATTTTCCAAAAACTGTTCTATGTTACTATTTCCAGAATTAAAAGAAAGTGTTTGGGTATTTGGAGTCAATGTAGACCAACTTCCAACTGCTTCAGAAACAATAAAATCATTGCCAATATTGCTTGAAGTTAAAGAAACTGTATTTTCTTGTGTGTTTGTATTCTCAGCCAATAAAAGTTTGAATTTTAATGCAACTTTGGCGCCATTTTCAATTTCAAAAGTCAAATTTGGAGAAGGTAAATCAATACTTCCTTCTGTGATTTTTTGAAGTGCTTCAATATTGAATTCTGTGCTATCAGAATTCACCGAATTCCCAAAATAACCTTTGGCATAATTAACAGAAATACCAGAGATTTGGGCCTCGAAACGAAATACATTCGAAGTGGAAATTGAAACAGCTGGACCGTCTGGGTCTGTTTTGATGTTTAGTTTAGTTTGCAGTTTGTTAAAACTCAAGTGATTTATTCCTGTTAGATCAACAGTATATCCTGACAAGTCCAAAATTTCTTCAACTGTTCCAGGTTGCCCTTGCGTTCCCCCATCAACAACATAAGTTTCCTCAAATAGGATTCCATTTTTTGTGGCACCAGGTAATTGAACAGTAAAAAAAGCTTTTGTGCTTATTGGGTTAAAAACTTTGACTTTTATTGTGCCGGTTGAAACGATTATTTTTTTT
>CANGLG010000041.1 GCA_947454395.1 Flavobacteriales bacterium | reverse complement strand
CAAAGAAATTATTTTAGAACTCAAAAAAACATGGGATACTTTTTTAAACAAGCCTATTTTGTTGAAAAACAGGATACAATCATTGAAGACATTCGAAGATAAATTAAATGCATTCATTTTTAACGAATCAATAGAAGAATTCGAACTAAAACAATATCTCGAAGAGCAAAGTAAAATTTCGTTCAAAGAAATTAAATATGTAACAAATTCACCAACTATTAAGGAATGGAAAGAAGCACAAAATATTTTTTCTCAATTGAATGAAAGGGATTTTATACTAATAAAATATTTCAACTTTGACAAATACATTTGCCTATCAGGTCAATTTAACCAGCTAATAGTTTCAATAAAAAAATACTTGGATTTAGCCAGTCGCTATGAAATAAAAAACTGGATTGACTTTATTGAAACAATGAGAAAAGCAGCTATTTTTCAACAGTTTAGCTCTACTTTTTACTTGAAAAACAAGTACATTATCAATCAAAAAAGCACTCAATTTGTTAAACTCAGAAGGTCTTACCTTGAATCTGAACAAAACTTGAAATTTCTTACGTCTCAAAATTCAAATTGGCTGCAAAAACCAACTATAAATGAATTGGATTACTTAAAAGAAATTTTTGTGTCAAATACATTTTTTGGTAGAGTTAAATGGAAAATAACTTGGAAAAAATGGAGTAGATCACCTCTTTCAGATGCACAAAAACAACTTGAACAAATGGCCATACTTCTGAGCGAAGAAGTAAAATTTAATAAATTAAAAAAGTCCCTCCTTCAACTAGGTATTGAAAATGAACAGGAGATTGAATTATTGCACGGTCTTTTAAAAACTATTGACAAAAAAGCCTGGGAAGAATTTAATAACACATCCGAAGTCGAACTTAAATCATTGCTTCTAATTCAAAGTGAATTAAACGAAGTTTATCAATTTCTAAAAAACGTATTTCATTTTTCCGATGACACAAGCATTACCAACTATTTTTCACATTTAATTGAAAATTCAGAACGATTTTCATTTTTAATTGAATTGCTTAAAGATATAGATTTGAAATTAATCAATTTGGTTAAAAATGTTTCTGGTTTTGAGGAAGCCAAAGCGACTGTATACAAAAGCCATTGGATTAATTTCACATTAAAAAATCCACAATTTCTCAAATTTGATTTCAATCAATTCAGCACCGAAGCTGAATCAAATCTTTCAACCGAAGAGGAAAATCAAAATGCATTTGCGATTAATTTGGCGAATAAACAAATTCAACTTTTTCAGGATTATCAAAATCTAATCGCTTTACCAAACTCGAAATTAAACGAAAACCAAAAAGAACTAAAATCTAAATTAAAAATAGGGAAAGCTATTTTGGTTAAAGAATTTGGAAAACAAAGAAATCACCTAACACTCAGGCAACTTTTCAATTCGGAGGCAAAATATTGGTTGAAAATTCTCAAACCTGTTTGGCTTACAAACCCAATTGCTATTGCCTCTCTTTTTCCGGCTGAAAAAGAAATGTTTGACCTTGTTATTTTTGATGAAGCAAGTCAAATTCCATTGAGTCATTCGATAGGTGCACTTCATCGAGCAAAAAGAGTATTAATTTGCGGTGATAGCCAACAAATGGGTCCCTCCTCCTATTTCACAAAGCAAAAAGAGAATATGACAGATGTTCTCCATCAAGCTTCTTATTACTATAAGAATATTACGCTTTGTGGACATTATCGAAGTCGGCATGCTTCTTTGATTGAATTTTCTAATCAACATTTTTATCACAATCGCTTAGAAGTTTTTCATGACTTTAATTCAAAAATCAAAAATCCAGTTTCTTTCAATTTTATAGAAAATGGAATCTATGCTGAAAACAAAAATACAATTGAGGCAAAAGAGGTTGCTAAGTTTATTGGATCGCAAATAAAAAATGATGGAAAGATTGGAATTGTAGCTTTTTCTGAAACACAATTATCAGAAATATATTTTTTGTTAGATGGGAGCACAAGACAATTGCTTGACGAACGCATTGATGACAATACAGTATTTTTTAAAGCATTGGAACAAGTACAAGGTGATGAATGTGACCATTTAATTATCAGTTTTGGTTATGGTTACAATCCTGAAGGCAAATTTGAAATGCGCTTTGGACCGCTAAATAAAATCAATGGTGATAAACGTCTGAATGTGCTATTTTCTAGATCGAGAGAACAAATTACTTTTTTTGCATCTGTAAAAACAAGTAGTTTTAAAAATTCAGAAAACAGAGCCGTTAATCTCTTAAAACAATGGTTTCTTCAAATTGAAAATCAGAAAACCGTAAATTCGAAACAAAACGAAATTTTTATTGAAGATTTAATTTTTGATTCAAAAAGTATTATTGATTTTTCAGCAAAATTCAGAATTTATGAATCAAGAAATTGGAAAATTAAATCAAAATACTATGATTTCCCTTCACGCTTAGGCACCGGATCGTAACCATGTCCGCCTTTGGGATGGCATGAGGCTATTCTTTTGATTCCAAGCCAAGTACCTTTTATTGGTCCCCAAACTTTCAATGCTTCTAACATATAACTTGAACAGGTAGGTGTATAACGACACGCGGGAGGAAATAACGGAGAAATAAACAACTGATAAAACCTTACCAATAGAATTAAAGGAAAACTAAGAATTTTATAAATGGTCATTGAGTAAAATTAATACTAATTCCACAAATCTTTGTTATAAACTAAATCGTAACGTTAATGTTGCAAAACGTTCTTAGATTAACTTTAGAAAGTCAAACTAAATTTATGCAAAAGTTAACTTTTTTCTCCGTATTTACCTTGCTGTTTATTTCAGTCAGTTTTAGTCAACCACTAAATAAATGGTCCGGAGAGCAAATCATTGTCAAAAAAGAACAAAATGTGAGTACCATTATGCATGCTGAATCCATTTTTGAGGATAGATGGGATATTTTACCACAACCGCAATTTTGGAAACAAATTATGTTGCTTTCTCCAGATTCATGTTTGATTAACGTTGCTTCGAATAGAGTGATTTTGAAAAAAATGTCAATTAAAGAATGGAATGCTCAAACTGAAGCACAAAAAGATTTATTCAAGGCGAATTTACGTTTAGAAAATGGATTGGACCCGTCTCAAAAGATTTTCGTGACAACCGGAAAAAATGACTTTTACAAATTTAAAGAAGTATATCCATCGCTTTCGAAAGGAGTAGCTGCATTCGAAAAATTTGGAGTTGATCCTTGGTATGCACAAGCAATTCTATTGATAGAAAGTCCTGGGCAATTGAAAAAATCAATATCAGGTGCTTATGGCGCATTTCAATTAATGCCAGATGTTGCAAGAGCTCAAGGTTTAACTGTTAATGCAACAGTAGATGAGAGAAAAGATTTTGAACGTTGTGCTTATGGTTCAGCTCGTTTATTAAGCAAAGTTTGTATCCCGCAAGCGAAGAAAATCTTGGATCAACATAATTTAAAATACAATGAAAGTGACCTTTGGTTTCGATTATTTGTACTTCATGTTTACCATGCAGGAGCGGGGAATGTTGCCACAGTTTTAAATAAAATTCAACCGAAAATTGGTTCTCAGCAAATCATTCTAGATATGTGGCAAAACACTGCCGGAGGATTTGGAAATAACTCTCAGAATTATTCTCAACTAGCACTTGCAGCACAGTTGATTTTACATGACATGGTTTATGAACAATGTGATGAGATTTCTGCTTGTACTTCGCGTTAAGCAGGAATAAATTTCATTGATATGGAGTTGACACAATGTCTTGTGTTTAATTCTGTAAATCTTTCTCCTTCAAAAACATGTCCGAGGTGGCCTTTACAATTCGTACAAATTATTTCTACACGTCGACCATCGGCATCAAGTACTCGTTCCACATTTTTGTCAATTGAATTGTCAAAACTTGGCCATCCACAACCAGAATTAAATTTGTTTTCGCTACTAAACAAAGGAGATTCACAGCGTTTACAAACATATATTCCTTTGTTATAAAACTTATCATAAGCTCCAGTAAAAGGATACTCAGTTCCTTTGAGTTCAATTACTCTTTTTTCCTCTGCAGTTAATTCGTTCCAGCTATTCTCAGACAATTTCATTTCTGTAATTTTAAATACCCTTCCTTAATAACCAATTTTGAAGGCAAATTGTTCTTGTAAAGCCCACCAGTACCGAGACCTTGAGGAATCTGAATATTATAATTTGCAGTAAATTGTGCTATCGCATTCAATCCAATTGATGATTCTAATGCCGATGTAATCCACCAACCTATCTTTCTTTGTTCAGCCAATTCAATCCACTCAGAACACCCGGAAATACCACCATGTAAACTTGGCTTCAAAATAATGTACTGTGGTTTTATGAAATCTAATAAATTGATTTTTTTCAGTTTGTCATTAACACCAATTAATTCTTCATCTAATGCAATTGGGATAATATTCAATTGGCACAACTCTTTCATTTGTTGCAATTGACCGGATTTAATTGGTTGCTCAATGGAATGAACATCAAGCTCTTTTAATTTCAACAGCACTTGTTTGGATTCTTCAAAAGAAAAGGCACCGTTTGCATCTACCCGAATTATTACTTCTTTTGAATTATATTTTTCACGAATTTTTTGAATTAATGAAAGTTCTTTTCTTAAATCTATTGCACCAATTTTTATTTTAATCGTTTTATAACCCAACTTTAATTTCTCATCAATTTGAACTTGCATTTCCTCTTTACTTCCCATCCAAATCAATCCATTAATCGGAATTGAGGTACGCCCCTTTGAAAAATCATTATCAAAAATGATTTCTTTTCCTCCGTTTTTTAAATCTAAAAGAGCGGTCTCAACACCAAAAATAAGGGAAGGATAATCTGAAAATTCGGCATTAAATTGACGAATTAAAATATTAGTTTCGCTCGAATTCTTTAAGTTGTTTTTTAGAAAATCAATTGCTTTTTGAACTTGTAATTCGTAAGGATAATCATCTTCATAGTCTTGTGAAAGCCCTGGGATAACACTGAACTCCCCGACACCACTTGTACCATTTTTATCTGTAATTCTGAAAATCCAAGAAGGTTTGTTGTATAAAATTCCACGGCTAGTTCCGCTCGGTTTTTTGAATTCTAGTAAATATTTTTCAACTTCAAATTCCATATCTTACTTCATCCATCTATCATACCACATCTGAAACATCAACAAATACCACATTTTAACTTCAAATTCTTTTTTACCAGAATAAAATGCATCTTTGATTTTTCTTACTTCATTCCAGTCAAATAGACCTTGTGATTCAATAGTTTGCTGATTTACATAAGATTCAACCATTTCTTTCAAATCATTTAACATCCAAGATGCAATTGGAATTGCAAAACCCATTTTCGGTCGATCCATCATTTCTTTTGGAATGAACTGATGTACAATTTCTTTTAAAATGTATTTTTTTATTCCATTGTGGTACTTAAAATCATCAGGAAGTTTTGCCGCCCATTCAATTACACGATGATCCAAATATGGTTCTCTTCCTTCTAAACTCGCAGTCATCGTAGCTCTGTCAACTTTTTGTAGTATGTCATCAACAAGGTAAGTTTCGTAATCAATCGCCATCATATAAGCCAATGGAGAAAAAAACTCTTGATTTAAACTTTTCGAATTGTAGGCCGTTTCAAAGAAATTTGGTTTTTGCTTCATTAGCGACAGCATTTGATTCTCAGTAAATTGCTGACTCAAACTGAGCATAATACTTTCTTCCGAAGGATTTTTCAAAATGCCTTTTAGCTTTTCGTATCGATTGTGAAAATTGTATTTGTTTCTTAAAATTGGGATTTTATCCGACGGAATAATATCCATTGTTCCTGCAATTAATTTCCTTGCAAAACCAGGTAAACTGTTCATCTTTGCTCCAAAACGAATAAGATAATCATAACGATTGTAACCCGCAAACACCTCATCTCCTGCATCCGCTGACAGTGCAACTGTGACATGTTTTCTAGCAGCTTTACTAACAAGTGTGGTTGGAATTGCACTGCTATCTGCAAAGGGTTCATCATAATAAAAAGGAAGATCAGGTATTAATTCAAGTGCTTCTTTTTGAGAACAACTAATTTCAGTATGATCCGTTCCCAGATGATTCGAAATATCTTTCGCGTATGGAGCTTCATTCAAACCAATATCTGGAACTGCAATTGTAAATGTTTTTAGTTTTTCTGTTCTATCTTTTTGCAATAAAGCTGTAACAGAAGCGCTGTCGTAACCTCCGCTCAAAAACACACCTACAGGAACATCTGATACCATTCGGTAATTACAAGCTGAAGAAAGTAATTTCTCTGTTTCTGATTTCGCATCGTCAAATGAAATATTTACTTTCGGTTGATTGTAAGCATCATAAACAGACCAGTACTTTATCTGATTTTCTGGCGAAATATTATCTCCAATTTTATTGTTTATTTCAAAATCAATGAAATGTCCTGGTTTTAACTTCCAACAATTTTCAAAAATACTGTATGGCGTTGGGACATTTCCGTATTGCATAAATACTGCTACTGCAGACTTATTCAAAACCTTTTTAAATCTTGGGTGATGGTGAAATGCTTTCAATTCGGATGAGAATAGAAACAAATCGTTGCTTATCCAATAAAAAAATGGCTTTACTCCCGCCCTATCTCGGACACAAAAAATACGATTTTGAAGGGTATCATAAACAACAAAAGCAAACATTCCTATGAAACGATGAATGCAATTTTTCCCCCATTGTGCAAAAGCATGTAGAATAACTTCTGTATCTGAATTCCCGATAAATTGGTGACCCAAATCAGATAAATCTTTTTTGATTTCCTGATAATTATAGATTTCTCCATTAAAACAAATCCAAAGATGTTCAAATTTCATTGGTTGTTTTCCAAATTCAGACAAATCAATTATTGAAAGCCTTCGGTGTCCGAATCCTATATCTGAAATTGGGGTATTGATTATCTCTAGACCACTTCCGTCTGGCCCTCTGTGAAATAATGAATCAGTCATTCCAGTAAAATCTTTTAAAGAAGTTGACTTTTTAAAATCAATAAACCCGGTGATACCACACATAAGACAAAGTTAGAATGTTTTATATAATTTTTTGATGTAAGGGCAAGATTCTTAACTTTGAAGAATCAATTAGCAACGAAACCTGAATGAAAAAAATTGACTTTTCAATAGTTATATTTAATGATGACATAAATAAGCTTCAATTTTTTACAGGTATTGATATCATTATGACCATAATATGGTTGATTTTATGCATTGCAATTTGTTTTTACATAAAATCAATAAACAGTGAAAAAGAGCACTATGTTTATTTCATGCGAAATTTTTATTTCAAATTATTTTTTTCATTCGTATTTGCATTTTATTACATCTTTTTTATTTCAGGAGGAGATTCAATCGCATTCTGGGATTCATCATTAAGGCTTACAAACCTTTTTTATGAAACACCAAAGTATTACTTCCAAGAATGGGGACAATACGTAGGAAGCCCGGGGTATGTAAGTCATTTTACGATAAAAACAGGGTTGCCTCCGGGATGGATTTCAAGAGAAGCAGAAGGGTATTACGCTAGTAAAATTATATCTGTTTTCAACCCCTTGACCATGGGTAGTTACATGGCTGACACAGTAATTTTTGCTTTCATTTCATCGTTAGCAAGTTTTAAATTGTATGACTTCATTGTATCTTTTGGGACTCATGATTATAAAAAGCTGGCAACGTATTTTCTTTTAGTTCCTTCGCTTGCATTCTGGTGTTCAGGGCTATCAAAAGACACTATTATTACAATTTGTTTGTATTATGCAATTCCACTTTTTTATAATTTATTATTTGGTAAAAAGAAATTGAAGCTTTTGAATCTCTTGTTTTTATTACTGTTTGCGAACATTCTTGTTAATGTAAGGTCATTTATGTTACTTACTTTAATTGGACCATTCTTTTTTGCATTTAATGTCAGAATGCTTAATAGTTATTTCAAAAACAAATTTGCAAAGCGATTAGCAAATTTCATGATACTCCTAATTGGTTTTGGTTTCATGTCATTATATTTTGGAGGTGAGTCTGCTCAAAAATACTTGACAGAGGCGGAAGTAACTCAAAAAGATTTTCAAAACAATCCCATTTACACTGGAAAAAAATATGACCTAGGAAATGTTGAATTTACTCCTACAGGAATGCTAAAAGCTATGCCAATGGCTATTTTCACAGGTATATACAGACCTTTTCCATGGGAAGCATTATCACCAGGATTGATTCTAAATGCTTTTGAATGTGTAATATTATTTTATCTCACTTTCATTTTTATTACCGACCAACGAAAAAAACGAATTGATAGAATTAGAAATACGGACATTCTAACTTTTGCATTTTATTTCATATTTATAATGTCTTTTATGACAGGATTTACGTCCGTTATTTTCGGTGTTCTCGTTCGCTTGAGGGCTCCCTTATTGCCTTTTTTCATCTTACTTTTGACTGTAAAACCAGAAACAGAAAAGATTGAAACAGAAGATCAGGAAAATATCAATAGTGATAATTTAGAAACAATTCCAGTAGTAAATTAAGAATGGTGATATGGTTCTCCTTTTATAATTGAGAAACCTCGGTATAATTGTTCTAAAAATATTAACCTAACCATTTGATGTGAAAATGTCATTTTTGACAATGAAAATCTGAAGTTCATTCGATCATAAAGTCGATCATCAAAACCATAAGCTCCACCAACTATAAAAACAACTGTTTGAGGTTGCAAACTTTTTTTTTCTAACCAAATAGCGAATTCCTCAGATGAGTATTGCAATCCTTTGTCATCTAAAAGAACTACAAAATCATTTGCTGTGATTCTAGACAACACATTTTCAGCTTCTTTTCTTTTTATTTCTTCTTTAGATAAGTTTTTAGCATTCTTAATATCACTGATTTCAATTCTCTCATAATTGCAATAGTGATTTAGTCTTTTTTCATAAATCAACTCACCCTCTTTTAAATATGCAAAAGCTGTTTTACCAACTACGATGAGTTTTATTTTCATTATTAGACCGCTTCTACTGATTTTACTTCAGGTGCTGCAATTTTTAATGCTTCTTCAAGTCCACCTTTCAACGTCATTGAACTCATGGAACAATCGCTACAAGCTCCTAAAAGTCGAACTTGAACAACAGCCTCACTGGTAACATCTACAAGTTCCATATCACCACCATCTGCATGTAAGAAAGGTCGCAATTGTTCAATTGCAGTATTTACTTTTTCAGTAATTTCTTTTCTATTGATTTCCATGCTTTATTGTTTTTTGGCTTGTTTCAAAACAGCTAATTCTAAAACAAATTTATCAACTAATTCTTCAAATGCTTTAGAAGTTGGGGTATTTTCTTGAAAAACGGCAGGACGACCTGCATCTCCGGCCTCACAAACACTTTGAACCAAAGGAATAGCACCTAAAAATGGAACATTTAATCCTTCTGCAAGATTTTTAGCACCATCTCTTCCGAAAATATAGTATTTATTTTCAGGTAATTCTGCGGGTGTGAACCAAGCCATATTTTCAACAATTCCCAACACAGGTATTTTTAAACCTTCCATTTTAAACATGTTTACACCTCTTCTAGCATCAGCCAGAGCGACTTCTTGCGGCGTACTTACGATAACAACCCCATCAAGAGGAACTGTCTGAACAAGTGACAAATGAATATCACCAGTTCCTGGAGGTAGATCAATTAATAGAAAATCTAATTCACCCCAATGTGCATCCGTAAACATTTGTGTTAATGCTTTGGAAGCCATCGGTCCACGCCAAACTACTGCATTATCTTGGTCTGTAAAAAATCCGATTGAAAGAATTTTCAAACCATAAGACTCTACAGGAAGGATCATTTGAGTTCCATCAACTTCAATCATTGTTGGTCGCTCACCTACAACATCAAACATCGTTGGCATGGATGGACCATAAATGTCCGCATCAACAATTCCTACTGAATAACCTTTCTTAAGTAATCCTCCAGCAATATTCGCCGTAACCGTTGATTTACCTACTCCACCTTTTCCAGAGGCTATTGCAATAATACTTTTAACATCTGGAAGTATTTTCCTTCTTTTTTCTTTATTCTCGGTTGACATTCCTTTTACAATGCATTCAACAATAATGCTTTCACCAAAAACTCTTTTCAGATTAAAAACAACTGCTTCTTGCATTCTTTTTCGGGCGTGCAGAGCTGGGTTAGAAACCAAAACAGTAAGTTGAACTTTATCATCTGACAACTCAAGATTCTCAATCAAATTTAAACTGACAATGTCTTTTTTTAAATCTGGCTCAAAAATTTTTCCTAGAACACTAAGAACTTCTTCACGATTTAATTTCATTTGATTTTTTTAAAAGATTTTACAGAGCGATAAATAAATTCAGCCACTTTTTTAGAATCACCTTCCTCGCGACTTGACAATTGATAATAAATTTCGCCTATTTTTTTAACAGAAAAAATGTGATACGAATTATCTAATTGCCTTTTGAATAACATCAGTTCGCCCTCTTCCTTAATAATTTTAACTTTAAATACTTTATTTGTGAGGATTTTTTTTCTAACTTCAGGATAACGAAAACCATTATCTCCAAAATCCTCAATGAGCAACTCAAAATTTCTTCCAATCTGAATTTCCCATTTGTAATCGGCTGTTTGATGAATAATTTGAGGTTTAAATGAGGCTCCAATCCCAGCGGTTGCATCAGGAATCATAATTTCAGCGTCAATTTCATATGGAACCAAATCGATACGTTGAAACTGATAATAATCGTGATTTGATAGTTGTTTATCTTTGTTTTCATTTCCCGAATTACATCCAAGTAAAATAAAACATAACAAAACAAAAAACAGCAAACCTCTTTTCATGTTACAAAGATAGCTATTCAATTATTATTTTTTTTGTTCAAATTTGCACATGGAAAAACGCTTCGTAATTATTGGTTCAATCTTGTTTTGTTTTTCAATTATTTTGGGTGCATTTGGCGCTCATGCTTTAAAAGAAATTATTTCCGAACAAAAACTTAATTCATTTGAAGTTGGTGTAAGATATCAGATGTTTCAATCTCTTGCAATAATTGTTTTAGCGTTAAATTCTAAATTGTTCAGCTTCAGACTCACAAATATTCTTTGGATAATGACCGCCGGTGTTTTATTGTTCAGCGGCTCTATTTACTGCTTGTCTCTTTCAGAATTGAGTGGTATTTCATTTAAGTTTCTTGGACCGGTTACTCCTTTTGGAGGAACTTTGTTAATCTCTGGATGGTGTATTTTCATTTTCAAATTAATAAAACCACAACCATCTACGTAAAAACACTTAGTTGAATTGTAAAAATACGTAGACCTACTTAGGTGAGTTCCTATAATTTGTCATCTTATTAAAGATATTTAATTTGTTTTCCCTGAATTGCTATCATATTTGTTTCATAATCAACAAAAAAAAAAAAATGAAAGCAAAAGGTATCATCAAAAGTTTAATTCTTGTCGGATTACTTTTCATTTCTAAAAATGTTTCTGCTCATAACGGAGAAGGTGACGAACCAAAAAAAGAAGATAAAGTTCAGTTAATTACTAGTCAATTAAGCATTGGTGATGCAACATTAAACTGGTCTGACAAAAGAATTGATTTTATTGAAATTAGTTCAGACAATGGTCAATTTATGCCATCTATACCAGTTCTGGATGCTAGTTCATTGCATTTAAATGACTTACTTAATGGTAATTACACGATAAATTTTGTAGCAGAAGGTAAAGTTTTATATAGTAGAAGTTTAGTAGTGCAACGGTGATTGAATTTTATTTGCACTACGAAGAGGCTGTCAATGACAGCCTTTTTTTATTTGGTTAAAATCTGAACATTTTTTAAAAAAATTGGTTTTAATTGAATTATTGTATTTATATTTGATTAGTATTTAGTCGCTATTAAGATTATTAAATAAACATTATGAAAAAACTAACACTAGGAAGCCTTCTTCCTTCTTTCAAAGCAACAGACCAGTCTGGTAAAGAAATAAATTCAGATGATCTAAAAGGTAAAAAAGTGGTTATTTACTTTTATCCAAAAGATAACACGCCTGGTTGTACAGCGCAAGCTTGCAGTATTAGAGATTCATTTGATTTGTTATTAAACAAAGATATTACTGTAATTGGTGTCAGTACTGATTCTGTTGGATCTCATAAAAAATTTGCAGATAAATTTAATTTACAATTTCCTTTACTAGCCGATGAAGGAAAAGAACTTTGTAATTTATTTGGAATTTGGGGCGAAAAAAAATTCATGGGTAAAATCTATGACGGTATTCATCGTACTAGTTTTTTATTTGATGAAAATTCAATTCTGATTTCCGTTATTGAAAAACCAAACACAAAGGATCATGGAAATGAAATATTAAAAAATTATGGATTTTAAGATGTTCGTAAATTGATTACGATTATCCCAACTTAAATTTGTATTATAATTAAAAACTGAGTTTTAAACTCACAACAAACAAACGATATGGCAAATAAAGAAGTAAACACAGAAAAATTGAAAGCGCTTCAGCTAACAATGGAAAAATTAGACAAAGCTTTCGGAAAAGGTTCTGTAATGAAATTAGGAGATTCTCCTGTAGAAAAAGTAGAAGTTATTCCAACAGGTTCCGTTACATTGGACTTGGCTTTAGGAATAAATGGTTATCCAAAAGGAAGAGTAGTTGAAATTTATGGTCCAGAATCCTCAGGAAAAACAACATTGGCTATACATGCCATTGCAGAAGTTCAAAAACAAGGAGGAATTGCTGCTTTTATTGATGCTGAACATGCTTTCGATCAATTTTACGCAAAGAAACTTGGAGTTGATATTGATAACCTTTTAATCTCTCAGCCGGACAACGGTGAACAAGCACTGGAAATAGCGGACAATTTAATTCGCTCAGGAGCCATTGATCTAATTGTAGTAGACTCCGTTGCGGCACTAACACCTAAAGCAGAAATTGAAGGAGAAATGGGAGATTCTCAAATGGGTCTTCAAGCAAGATTGATGTCAAAAGCTTTAAGAAAATTAACAGGTTCTATTAATAAAGCGGGATGTTGCTGTATTTTCATTAATCAATTAAGAGACAAAATCGGAGTAATGTTCGGAAACCCTGAAACTACAACTGGAGGAAATGCATTGAAATTTTATTCTTCAATAAGAATTGATATCCGTAAAGCAACTCAAATTAAAGATGGCGAGGAAATTATAGGAAATCGTGTTAAAGTTAAAATTGTAAAAAATAAAGTTGCACCACCATTCAGAAAAGCTGAATTTGATGTGATGTACGGAGAAGGTATTTCAAAAATTGGGGAAATTATAGATTTAGGAGTTGACCTAAATATCCTAAAAAAGAGTGGTTCATGGTTCTCTTATGGAGAGACAAGACTTGGACAAGGAAGAGATGCAATCAAATCTATCCTTGCCGATAACCCAGAGTTAGCAGAAGAATTAGAAAGAAAAATTAAAGACGCACTTGTAAAACCTGAAGTACAAAATCAAGTGATACAAGATTAGCAAGCATATCGTTTGGTTCAAAAAAACGGCATTCTCATTTGAGGTGCCGTTTTTATTTAAAATATTTTATACATTTGAAAAAAATCAAATCATGAAAAAATTAATTTTATTTTTAGCAGTAGGAACTTTTGGCGTTTCTTCTCTTTCAAGTTGTAAGAAAAAAGGATGCACAGATTCAACTGCTGCTAACTACAATAGCAATGCAAAAAAAGATAATGGTTCATGTGTTTACAAACCATTTATTAGCATTAATGGGAATGCTGACACAACAATTAATGTTGGTTCTTCATATTCAGACTTAGGTGCAACAGCAACAAATAAAGATGGATCTTCAGTTGCCGTTACGACTGACAATCAAGTAGATACATCTATTGTTGGAACATATTACGTTACTTATTCAGCTACTAACAGTAATGGGACATCAACTGCAACTAGAAAAGTCAATGTTGTAATTGGTAAAGATAATTGGATTCAAGCTTGGACTGTAACGAGTGCTTGTAGTTCAACATCATTCCCTTTAGCTGGAAACCCAACTATAACAGAAGGTGCAACGGCAGGGACTTTAAATTTCGATGGGATGTTTAATTTATATAGTGGAACTGTTACAGCTACATACAACGGAGCGACCTTAACATTTACAAATCAATCTGTTTCCTCACTTGCTGGAACAATTACATTTAGTGGTACGGGTACAATGACACCAAATGGAAATATTATTAATGTTAGTTTCAATTATGATAATTCAACGCCGTTAGTAGGAGGACCAGGGTCTTGTACGGCTGTGTTTAATAAATAATAAATTTTATTTTATTAAAAAAGGCGAGCATTTGCTCGCCTTTTTTTGTATCAAAAGTTACAAAAGCCATCAGATTGAATAATTAACTTTGAAACATGAGTAAATTCAATGAACTAATTAAAAGTAATACTCCCACCCTCGTAGATTTTTATGCAACTTGGTGTGGACCATGTAAAATGATGCATCCTATTTTAGATGACTTGAAAAAACACTTTGGTGATAAAGTTCGAGTACTTAAAATTGATGTAGATAAAAACCAACAAGTTGCAGAACAGCTAAAAATAAGAGGAGTACCTACCTTGATATTATTTAAATCAGGTGAAAAACTTTGGCGAGAATCCGGCGCCTACCCATTAAGTCAACTAATTTCAATCATCCAACCACATATAAGGTAAGAATTGTAACTCTATTTTTTATTCTCCGTATTTGCATAGGTTGGCAGAAAAATTTACTTTTGCCCGCTATTTATTTAAATAACCTATAAATTATGGAATCAAAATTGATTATTGTACCTATCGCCTTATCAATTGTAGGCTTGCTTTTTATGCTTGTAAAAATGGCATGGGTAAAGAAACAAAGTGCCGGCGATGATAAAATGCAAGGAATTGCAAAAAACATCAAAGAGGGAGCAATGGCTTTCTTGAGTGCTGAATATCGCTTACTTGCAGTATTCGTCGTAATAGCTGCTGTTGCCTTGTTTGGTATTTCACGTGTTGTAGAGACAACAAGTTGGATGATTGTCCCTGCATTTGTTGTAGGTGCTGTTTTCTCCGCTGTTGCAGGAAATATCGGGATGCGGGTGGCGACAGATGCGAATGTTAGAACAACTGAAGCTGCAAAAACATCTTTGCCTAATGCGCTAAAAGTTTCTTTTGGTGGTGGAACCGTTATGGGATTAGGTGTTGCTGGCCTAGCGGTTTTAGGTCTATCCTTATTTTTTATGCTTTTCACAAAATTATTTTTAAAAGGCGAGGATAATTTCTACAATGAAATGACCATGGTGTTGGAAGCATTGGCAGGGTTCTCTTTGGGAGCTGAATCAATCGCTTTATTTGCTCGTGTTGGTGGAGGTATTTACACAAAAGCTGCTGACGTTGGTGCTGACCTAGTTGGTAAAGTGGAGGCAGGAATTCCGGAAGATGATCCAAGAAACCCGGCTACAATTGCTGACAACGTAGGTGATAACGTAGGTGACGTTGCCGGAATGGGTGCTGATTTATTCGGTTCTTATGTGGCAACTGTTTTAGCTTCAATGGTTTTAGGTAACTACATCATTAAAGACATGGCAGATGCATCCGGTGAAGCGTTTAAAGACCAATTTGGTGGAATGGGACCAATCTTATTACCTATCATGATTGCAGGTATTGGTATTATTGCTTCTATCATTGGTACTTTCCTAGTAAGAATTTCAAGCAATGATGCAAAAGAAAACGATGTTCAAAGAGCATTAAATATCGGAAACAT
>CANGLG010000040.1 GCA_947454395.1 Flavobacteriales bacterium | reverse complement strand
TTGTCTTCACTACAGTAATCGCAATCTCTTAGTGGGAAACAAGAAGTTCCTTTTAACACATCATAAACGATGTTTCCTCCTACGTTTAATTTTACATTGATTTTGAAAGCATGGTAATTGAAATAAGGGTCAGCCTGGCCTGCTGTTTCGATATCAATAAATTCAACAATATCAGAAATGTTGTTAGATCCTGTAATCGTCATTTGCATGTTGCACGAACCTGCGTTTAAAGTCAGGATGTCTTGCGTATTATCATAACTGGATGTGGTATTGCTACTTCCGGTTTGGAGTTGATTGATTAGGTTTGGAGTTAGATAAACACTTTGAAATAAGTTGAAATTGAAGTTGTTATTTGTGTTTTGAGTTTCGAAAACATCTTTTAAAACAGCAAATAAATCATTTAGGTTTTTATTTTCAGGAGTTTGACATTGAAGAGGAGTTGGTAATTCACATGTACCTGCCGGTAAACCAAGATTTGGCAAACCCGTAATTTTTCGAATGAAAGAACCATGCGCCAGAGCTGTTTGTCCGTTTACATAATTTACTGTTATTTCAAATGAATTTTGACCTAATGAATTGATATTCGAAAAATAGTCAATCGGGCTGTTTGTTCCAGATGGATTCAGACTATTAATTTGAATGAAAAGCCCATCATTTGTGTTGCCAGCAGGATTATATATTTTTAATGTACTGGAAGAAGTTCTAATAGCAAATAAATTACCTGTTATTCCGGCTGCATTGGAAATCCACAAAGATTGTAAATCTATGTTTTGACCACCTGCATTGAAGGGATGAATTGCCACCGGTGTAGTAGAATTTAATTGACCATATTCATTTAACGTATTAAGCAGAAACTGAACATCTTTTGCTAACTGGTTCGGTTGACATTCGTTTGTAAAACTACATGTTAATAAATTGAAACCACTTGCTTTGCCTTGTATTGTAATTTCATCGTATAACCCAGCGCTATTAAGTGCTTTACCAATGATTGTAAAGGTAGAATCCGAAAGGATATGAATACCAGTAAGTTGTTGGATATCGGACCAGTTGTATGTGCTGTTTTTAATAAATTTAAAGCGGTGGTATGTCGTTGTGAAAGATGGGTCAAGCCAAAAGAGTTTTAAAGTGTCTCCATTGGTGCTTATTGTTGAAGCTTGGTACATGGAAGGTATGGCCAAGGGGATTTCGTAATTGTTATAAGCCAAATACAGGTTTGTCAATTCATTGAAGTTGTTTAGATTGAGTAAAGTAGTGTTGGCAAAAACATTGCTATCTGCTAAGGTTGTCAGCATTTGTTCTAAGGAGAAAGCAACGGGACATTGCCCTGTTTGTGTAAACAAGTTAAAAGCAGCTTCATTTGGCGTTGGCATTTGTGATAAAGTTGAAGCCGTAACAAATCTTCTTTGCTTGTTTTGGTATTGATTCAGTAGATTTATTCCACATGGTTGTCTGCTCGCTAAATAATTGGATGAAGAAAAAGAACCACCGGCAAATGCGTTGAAATTCTCATCACCAATGCAACCACAAAAAAGGTTACAAACGGTAATTGCTTTGCAATCTTCAAATTGTAATTGAAGTTCTCTTTTTTCACCTAAATACATTGCTTTTAGGGACTGCCACTCCTTGTTTAAAATCGCAATATCATACGAGCCGTTGTAAGTACCTGCAAAATTGAAACATGAAGCATTATAAGTTCCCGTTGTATTGTTGCCACATCGCGCCATCATAGCTGCCACTTGCATCATGGAATAAGATTGACCATTAATGGTTGTGTAATTATTGAATTTATTTGCTAATGCTTGCCCGAAGGTATTGCATGGAGCAGAATTTGTGTTTGTAAAATAAACAAAGGGATCCCACGCGTGGGTTGTGTCTTGCGGGTTGTTTGAAGTTGGAGCCAACCAATTTTCTAATGGATAGGCTGTTGGGTTACCAGATAGATTTGAGTTAAAAATAAATTGATAGTTAGATGAAATAAAGCCGTTTTGAATTGCTTGTTCAAACGTATTTGTTTTGCTTAAAAGTTTGTCAAAATCATCAGAACTAAAGGCATCTGTAGCGTTGTTTGGTTGGGAAAAACCAAGGCAGGTTTTGTAATAACAATACTCAGGATGATAATATGCTAATGATTTTGCCCAAGACGATTCAAAATTCTCAATGAAATCTGTAACGTTGTTTAATTCTGTTGGATAAATGTAATAGGTGTTATTGGAGGAATTGTGTTTTAATATTGCACTGGTTAAGGGTTGAGGAACCCAGTTACCTGAATTATTTTGCGTTAGATATATCTTACTGCTGTCACCGTTGTCATCCATGTAATAGGTTATGTTACCTGTGGCTTGCTCAAGGATTGGGTTTCTCCAACTGGCACTCGTATTTGGTAATACATTTGATGCATTGTAGATTGATAAGGGATAGGTTGAAAAGTCAAGAGCACCTGTTGTACTATTAAGGTACTCACCATACTGCCCTCCAGGATTCATGTCTATTAACATCATTTGATAGGATGCTTCACAAGGAGAAACGTAATCATCTTGACATGCTTTGTCGCATTGTTCTTTTCTTTCGTAATAATCTCCAGCGGTACCTTTTCCTGAGGAAACAAATTCGTCTAAGGAACCTAATTGTTGCAGGCATGTTTCACAATCAATATTACATAATGAGGAATCTATTTCAGATAAAGCCTCTTGCTGAAAATCATGTAATGTTTTAATACAGGTATTTTTTGTAGTATCTAAATAGAGGTTTATGTATGCTTCTCTAGCGTCATTATTCACCGTAAGAACTTTATTCAAATAATACATTCCAATGGGTAAATTATTAATTGTAAATGGCTGTGTATTTGAAGTTCCATTCTGAGGATTGGTACAAATTCCATGGAACGCATAGCCATTAGCAGTTTGAGAGAATTTACCTGTAATTTTGTTTTGATATTCAGCAGGAGCGTGGTTTACTCCACATTCATCGATTAGTTCAAGGCTTAAATCGTAGACACAGTCAATGCAATAATTTGGTAGACACTCGTCAGTAAGTGGGGAAATGGAGAAATTGTAATCAAAGGTGTAGTTTGATGTGTTTACTACATTCAAAACTTGGGAAAAGATGTAGCCATCGCCATTCATATTTAGGCGGTTTTCCATGTTGTTATTTCCAAAAGCATTTTCAGTAATTGTGACCGATGCTCCTGATGCAGAAGATAATTCAATTGTATTGTCAGGAGCATTTCCAGCTAATGCCGTAGCAATAACTCTACCTTCCTGATCTAAATAACTGATGCTAACTTGTCCATTGGGGTCTGTAACGCTGTTCTTTTTATAGTGTTCGGCATACCCGACTTCTGATCCAAAAAGTCGGTCTAATTCGACTTGTCCCGGCTTACCATATAAATAGTTTGTTTCATGCCCACTTCCAATTTTAAAATCGGGCCCCACGCCACTTTGCTTTCTAATTCTTCCGGTATTGTCCGGTGTATATTCTACCTGCGTAAATGGGTATCCATTTGCATCCGGCACATATCCTTGTTCTCGGTCTTGATTTGTGTTGGCAGGAGAATAATAATTAGATGCTCCCGACGTGTTTGACATTTGCGCTGCCTCAATGTTACAGGTAGAAACATCTTTATCAAAATCATTTCTAGAATACGAATTGTTGTTTTCATTTTTATTAAAATTAGGATAAAAATGAATGGTTGTTTGTGCGCCAGTAGCACAAGTTGCATCAGGAACAGGAACCGGTAATACTTGTACAGCAGGTCTTCCTTGGTGGTCGTAGATGGTTTCTCCAACGATGGTATTGTTGTTGGAGTTTATTTTTGTTACCGTTTGACGATTACGTAAACTTCCATCAAAATAACTGATTACTTCTTTGCGCTTTCCTTCTTCTGCATAGGTTGCTGCATATTGCCAATTGATCATGTTTTCATGTGCCGTCGATTGGTCAATGTGAATTTTGTACGATGAATTAATTGCACCAACATTTCCTGATTCAGCAAGATTCCAAACATTATACAACTCGTTGTTTAAATTGCCTCCAGCATAACCTAGTGCTCTGACGCGGTAGATGATCCAACCCTTGTTAAATAATAAATTTAAGGTGTATGAAGTGGTTGAGGTTGCAATACGCGTGGAATTGTATTTGAAATTATATGCTACGTTGTTCGAGTCAATGGAGATGTAATTCGGGTCATTCGGGTGATTTGGGTCGAAGCCATAATCATTGATGTGTAACCATTCCAATTGGTATTCCACTGCTCCAGGAATGGCTGCCCATTGTATAGTTACCTCCTCGTTTTTACCATTGCAATCTTTGTCTGCAAAAAGTGGAGAAAGCATAGAAATACCTGTATTTAAAGCGGTGAAATTTGTATAACGATCCACCCAAATTTCTCCTTTTGCAAAAAGGTATGCGGGAAGGGTTGTTGTAGCTGTACCATTGACATAAATGCTATCAATACGTAATTGCATTTTATAGGCATTTTTAAATTGAATGCGTTGTAATTGCTGGTAATTTGTATCCAATGTTGGTCTGTATCTTACCGAGAGATATACTGTTGAGTCCGCCAATGGTGACATGTTAACGTTCCAACGTTTGACATTGAATTTTACCTTAACATCTGCATTGCTTCCTGCGAATTGCTTGTAATTTAAATCAACCCCTAAAGAAATTCTGTTCTGAACAAACTGATCCCAATCACTGCTTCCCGGAGTAGTTGCCGTAACTGTTACTTGTGCATTGGTATTGCCAATAACGACCGGTGAACCTTGGTAATTTGTTGCAATAGTTGCTGCAGTAGGAATGACTCCTGCAAAGCTTAAGATACTTTGCAACATAATAATTAAAGCCAATAGTGCTTTTCCGGATGAATTTTTAATGTTATTCATGTTCATTTCATTTGTTTTTCTTCGATTGTGAATTCGTTTTTTAAGGCTTAGTAAAGCGTGAGATTCACGATCAATATATTTCATTATTTCTGTTCTTTATTTGCTCGTGTGTCTAAAACTTCAAAGTCTGAGAATTCTTCTTTGAGTTTAGAATATGAGTTGTCTGTAAAAAAGAAAATCGGGGCAATAAGTCCGTTTTGAGTTACTTCATTTCCATTTTTAAGATTTGAAATCGAAACATCTAATCTGGGATACAAGAATCGTTGTTCAGCTGCATTAGCATCTGGAACGGGTCTTCCTGCAATCAACGTATACTTTGTAATATCACCATTGGAATTAACCCAAATTTTTAAGTTGCTAAATAGAGCAAGTGTGTCAAATTTGACTTTGTAAACAGTTTCTTTACCTGAGCTATTTTTCTGAACCGTAGCGCCACTATTCAAAAAATCTGAAAAATTTCGATTGGGGTTTAAATGTGCTAAATCTTGGTTTGGCTTTTCAATAATTAAAATTCTTTCCATTGAATCAATCCTAACGCTGACCAATGCATCTTGGACTAAAAAGGTATTGAATTGTCTTATATTCAATATGTTTAATTCACTAACAAAATGGTAACTGAAATTCATTGTTGTCAAAGTATCTTTGCTATCCGCACTCTCAAAAAAACATTGTTTTGCAGTATAGCTGTAACTTCGTTTTTCATTCATTTTTTTGTCCATCTCCTTAATCACATTTCCAAATTCTTCTCTTGAAATGTTAGACCATTGAGCACTCAACATGAGGGGAAAAACAGCACAAATAATAGATGTCAATGCTTTCATTTTAATGTTTTAATATGTTATCCCTGTTTTCCTGAATGGTCATGATGCCTTTTTCCGTTTCTTTCTTGATTCGGATTAATTTGCCTTCTTCGTCGTATTCATATAAAGTGGCGTAATTTCGCTCGTCTAATTCAGCCATTAATCTCAGGTTGATGGGGTCATATACATAGCTCATCATGGAACCGTCGAGCGGAAAAAATCGTATATCATCAAAAAAGGCCTCGCCCGATGTCACTTTTAGAGCGATACTAATGCTAGTTGCTCCATTAGGAATCGTAATTACAGAATCTATTTTTTGCCAACCATCAATTATTTTTCCCGAAGGCAAAAGGTTGAATGCATTCGTAGACCCAGCGAAAGAGATTCTCACATAGGGTTTTGTATAATTCGTGATAGATTGAGTGGCATTGTTTTCTTTGACCCATGCTGAAACAATGTATCTACCGGGAACAGGAGAAAATGAACTGACACAATCAGCACAAGAAACGGTTGAAGCACATGTTAGGTATTTCTGATCCATTCTTAATTGAACCTGACCAGTACATGCTGTTGGAATTATTTGTAATACATAGTAACCACTGCTTACGTTTATTGAAGAATTTACCCCTGAAAGTAATGTTCCAGAATTTGAATTGGCCGCATAATTGTAAATTGACTCACAGTTAAGAAAATTATCCGCATTAAAAGGGCCATATAAAATGTAATTTCCAGCGGATTGAAGCAATTTTAGATTAAATGCAGAGGAGCTATTTATCTGAAATCTATAAAACAAAGCTTGTGGTTGACAAGGTTTCTCTCTCGTTGTTCCATTTTGAAAATCAAAGGATTGGTATACATTTTGGCATAATTTGTAAGCAGATTCGCAAGCTGTATTTTGCTGGGTTGTAATCTGAACTAGTGTAGTGTCCGAAAAGGAAAATGCAGAAAATGCAACGAATAAAAATGTAAAGGATATAATGTTCTTCATAATGTTATCGAATTACCGGGAAATTTTGAACACAACCATTTGCGTCAATTACTTGAATATTCATGATGTAAGAGGTTGTTGCATTAGGAACAGTGAGACCATTTCCGTCTTGATTTAATTGATAATTTGGCGTTCCGTTAATAACTTGAATGTCCATTTGGTAAGGAGCTTGACCATTTGAAAAAGTGACGGTTTGCGTTGTTGAACCATTTGCGTTATTGACCAAGTTGTCGTTTTTCACTAGATTACATCTGCTCGCTTCACAGCCTGTTTCAATGATTTTAGTTAATACAATATTGTCGGTTGCAGCTACTTTAATGGAATATTTTCCGGTATGGGCTTGATTCGATAATTTGTTCGTAAATGCATCGGCAACTCTGAAGTGGTTGTCTGAGCAATTTTGAAAACTGTAATCTTCAAAACCATCAAATCCAATCTGTCTGTAACGGGCATTGGCCGCAACAGCTGTTGCCAAGGTCTGATTGTATCCAAAAATGGATGCTGTATATCTATTCAAAGGATCGACTGTTTCCAGTGCTTGACCAAAGGGACTAAACTCTGTTACTTTGGAAGTAAAAGTCCAATTTTGTCTATCCACATTCCATGCTCCGTTTTGGAATTTATAAAATGGGGAGAAAGAGGTCATGAAACCATCGTCACGTATGTTTGAGTTTTGATTTACATACGCTTGTGATCTATCTGTCAAATGAACGTATGAGGTAAGAGGCCTCCATGTACCTTTTGTTCCTCTTACATAGGGATTAGAAGTGAGATGAGTAGAATCGCTTCCAGCAAAACAATCACAGAACGTTCGCCAATCTTCGGTAAATTCTGTCGCTGAAGCTTGTAAAACATTGTCATAGAAATTTGAAGCAATGGAAGTTAATGGATTTGAACGAAGGGTAATTGTGCCAATCGGCATCATTTGCGTATTTCTTCTTCCTGACCGAATTATTCTAACATTAGCAAATGTTCCAGTGACTAGGGAGCCATCTTTGTATTGGAGCTTAGCTCCATTTGCGTTAATATCTGTTACCCATGCCATACTTTCATTGCCATTGAAATCCTTCAAAAGAATTTCATCCCCTTTTACTAAAGCTGCATTGTTGAGTTGAGTTGACCCACCACTTATGACAGACACATTGTTTGTCTCATAATCCATATTGATGTACGCTTGTCCCATGCGGTCATAATACCAATGTGCCGGAACAGACAGGTTGTAGACGGCATCGTTGAAATCGGTTTGCGTTTTTGTTAAAATGACCGCTCCCGTTTCTGAGTCATAGGCTAAATTTTCAGTTCTTACAATGGATTTATCATCTGTAGCAATGGTCGTGTCTAATAATCCAAAACGCTCTATGACTTTTGTAAATGTCGCACTTCGCATAGCAGTGCGTTCATAACCATATTGTCCGTAACCGGTTGGAACAATGATGAATGGAAGGGTAAAGTTTATATTAAATTGCCCTTGCACATTGACCGTTTGCGACAAACTTTTTCTGAAATCAGCGACCGCATCGTATTGAAGACCTATTCTACTTTGTGAATTGACTGCTCCGTTTTTAGAAATGGTCGTCGCTTTATTTAGTAAGTGTTTTACTAATTTTCCGTCATAGGTTAAATTTTCAGATTTGTATTTATATTCAACAGATGATTGGGGAGATGTTTGCCCTTCGGCATATATGTACTCACCTTTTGGTTTTCCATGCATATCATTTGTTTCAACAACAAATCCTTGGGAAGCAACTAGTTGATGCACATTGAAGTTGAAAAAATAGGCAGGAATTGTTATGTTATTCGGAATAGAATTCACTTCTGTTTTACGAGCTATTGTAGGAAAGTTTCTAGCTGTGTAAAATTCATGTACCACTTTTCCTGTTGCTGTCCTCGTAACATTTTGATGTTGAATATTACGAATTGTGACCATAGAATATCCCACTTGCGGATTCGGGAAATACTGTTCACCGACAGGTAAAATTTGGTAATTTCTATCATCGGGAGCAAGAACATTTCTGTTAGAGAAAAACAGCGGTTTTTGAAATGGGTTTTCATCTCCTCCAGCTTGAGGCTCATAGGCAGCTACACCACTTGAGTGCCCATGATTATCTACATATAAGTACTCTTGTCCGTAACTGAATCCATTCATTTGGTTGTTTGTCAGCGTGTCCCAAGAATCATAAATTTTTACTTGTTTCACTCGATAACCACCTCCCAGTTTTTGTTGATTTGGATTTTGTAAACGAATCCATGATTTGTCAATTCTCAATTTAGTACCTACATTTTCTGCCCAAAGCATGCCATTGGGACCTGTGAAGTATTCTGCAAACGAAGATGCTGCACCAACAATAGCGTCGACAACGCCCCCAATAGGTTGCGTGTTGTTAGCATCTCCAATGCTATTGGAAGGAGGAATAAATTTAGTTAGGTGCATGCGCCCGAACTGAATTCCTGCAATTGCAATCGGGTTGTAGATTTCGGCTCCATTGTCTTTCAATTTCGCGGGTTTGAACTGAAGCATTCCTACCAGCTGGCCGTTTAAAGAAGTAATAGAAATATTGTCAATTTCAGCATAACCCGGCACAAAATCATACCTGTTGTCGTTGAACTTCATTAATGCCCTGAAATAAACCATCGGGTCCTCAGGAACATAATCTGCAATATTTGTGTAATAACCACCGTTGCCATTGGGAAGTAATTCAAAATACAATTTTGCATTTGGAATATTTGGCAACAACAAGGAACTTAAATCTTCATCACCACTCGTTGTAACACCACCTTGGTTCTCAACCCCAATGATTTTAAACATTTGATTTGCTCTTTTATGTTGTACAAAAGCATAATCATCGGATTCGTATTGCACTTCAATTTTTCCACCTGAAGGCAATGATATATCGGTTAAGTTCCAAGCTGAAGCATATAAGTCGACATCCGATTTATTGAAATCAACGTAGGGGTAATCACTTGGTCTGAGGGGTGAATCATAAACATTGCCGTTGTAATTGGTTGGATATGGTTTGTAAGAACCCCAACGATCGACACTTTTAGGATGGTAATTTGGGTTGTAATCGTAGTTGAATCTATACGGGCTAAAACGGCCTTTGTGAGACTTTTCATAGGTAAAATACACTTTCTTAAGTGTAAGTTTTCCGTTGTCTGAAGGGGAAGTATTTGAGTTTAAGGGGAAGTTTTTACAAAGGCTATAATCATATATAAAATGAGCTACTTTGATTGGTTTTGCATTTAATCCATTTGCGTCATAATCCGGAGCAGAGAACAACGAAATGCTATCTAATTTCATCATTTTGGCACCACTTGTAATTAAAACACCATTTGAATCCATCGCATTGCCGTCTGCTCGAGCTGAAGTATGAAAAACTGCAATGTGATTTTTTGAGCGAATTGCGGTTAAGTACCACATCTCTTTTTCGCCATAGGTATAATGCCCTTTATCATCTTTATCGTCTGTATGGAATCCTTCTTCATAGTTGGCAACTCCAGCCCCAACTATTGGAGTTCTCCATTGGTAATTATCAACCTTGTAATAATCCAATTTTAAATAACCACCCAAATCGCCTTGACTCGGACCTTTTGTGGTATCTGCATCCACATAATCAGCATTTAATACCGTTGTAAGGAGGTAGGAATGAGCATAAGCAGGCGTCGTTTCTTTGTTGAAATAATTTTCTGTTCCCTTGTTGTTATTCGTTGAGTTGTCGACTCCAACTTGATAGGCAATCATTCCATTGCTATTAAGCGGATTATTATCTACAGAAAATGAAACATTGCTTTGGAAATGGTTGTACGCTGCAATGCCATATACATATCTAGACCCTTCCGTATTTAAGACTGTAAATTGACCAATATGGTGATTTAATTGAGGTCTAGAATAAGCGTAATTTGAAATGTGCATTCGCTGAGTACCAACCCCTTTCCGTAGTTCTTCGTTAGTTAATGTACTTGATAATTGATTGTTTTTTGATTTACCTGATTTTGTATAATCCGGATTTTGAAATAATTGATTATTTGTAGAAATCAGCGTGTTATTTATCCCTTGAAATGATGAGTATTCAAACTTAGTAGCCACAGACCCACCTATTTCATCAAAATGGGTTAGATCACTATCAACAGAAAGTTCATTGGCTTCTTTATATACAATTCGATTTCTATTAAAACCTAGATGCGACTGTGCTTTATTTTGAAAATCATCCCAATTACCACTTTTGTTCATTAGAGAATTAACACTGACATCCAACCCTAATTTGTTGGTAGTTCCAAAATTGGTTTCAAAATCAAAGTCAGTTGAAGTAGATTTTGTATATTGCTTTGCATCAAAAAGATATCCAATTTCATTACGAATTGGTTTATAGCTACCACCAATTCCATGTCCTGATGGTGAAAAAACATCATTAGTTAAACTAGGAATAGCTAAGCCAGGGGTGTTTTTAGTAATTGCTCCGTCATTTTCTCTAGTGAAATCTAAAACTGCAAATTGATTGTATTGTCCCTCTCCTAGGTAGTTATATCCAAAAGCCGGGTTAGCAATTCTATTTTTTCTCAACCAGCTTGATGAATAATTAGCTCCAACCACTATCGAAAGATCTGAACCTGTAACATCCGGGCCAATTTTGAAACTAAAAGAAGTAGAAAACATGTCAATGGGCATGGTTATTTTAGGAGAAAAAGATATATTACCAATAGAATGGACTGATTTCGTGCTATACATTTTATATTGGGATAACCCTATTTTATTCTTAAGGTTAGTGCTTACATCAAACTGTTTAATTTTAGTAAAAGAAGCACTAGCGCTTAGGCCTTGTCTTGTATTGAGCTTTGCTCCAAGATTTATTTTACTAGATTTATTATTCTCTAATTCTTCAGAAAAACTTAAACTAGGTTCAATTGATGCACCACCTGCACTACTTCCCGAAAAACCTAATCCTGCGTCAATAGATGTTTTTTTCTTTGGATTTGGAATACTTAAACTAGGATTAAAATTTAAAGAAGAACTATACCCTTGAAAATTATCATAATTAATACTCAGGTTAGCAGACAAACCAACGCTAGCATTCAAAGTATCGTCACCGCTTTCCATTTCAAATCCAAATAATTCAAAATCAGCACCTCCGTTAACCCCCATTGTCCAATTCTTTTTTTGGTTCATTTCCGTAACAATGGAATCTGAACCGTTAAAATCGTCCGGCAAACCTCTTAGTGAGCGATTCATGACTCCCGGGTTTAAATTCCAACCTAACCCGACCCATGATGCTTCTTGATCCATGTTTGCTCCACCGTTATATGCTAAGTTTATAGGGTAACCATCAACATCCATTATTGGGATGTTGTAAGAAAAATCGCCTGTAAACGGGTCGACCATGTCGCTGATTCCAATGGGTGTAAAGCTTTGGACTTCGGGTTGGTCAGGGCCTCCTGCAATGGGGTCTTTACTAAATGGTTTAGCAAAATATCGTTCTTGCTTCACGGGTGAAAAATTGCTTTTACCGTTCGATAAATTATTGAAAGCAGGAAAAGAATAGCATTTTGTATGAGCTAAGTAGCGCATATTTCCTGCGGTAGATTCAAAGAAAATCAACAACGCCAACATCAAAGGTGCTACTTGAATCGTTCCGTGTTTTTTGATATTATTACTCATATTTATTTTTTTCCAGGATTCTTTATTTTTTTCAATTTTGGTAACTTCTTGATTGAACTTAAATCAAATTCAAAGAGGTTAGTATCATGATCATAGAGTTTATCTGCAATTGTTATTCGTAATTTTTTAGAATTATTCTTTATGGGTATGACACCGAAGAATTTTCCTTTAGGACTTATGTTGAACAAGCGCTCGAATTCAAATTGCGCCAATGAAATGGGTTTGTTATCCAATTCAACTTTTATGTCTGATAAAAATTGAAAATGATAGTATTCAACACGTTCACTGAAAATGGTTTGCTCACTATCCAAGTTTAAAAATTCAGTCATTCCAGTTTCCGGACATTGAAGTTCTAATGAGAAATAAAGTTCATTTCCTTTCATTTTTTGCAAAGCCCAAGCATCGGAGAGCTCTCCCTGAAGTGCCAGTTCAGCAACTTTAACTGCTCTGGGGTATATTTTAAGATTCATCCAAAGTTTTCCTGATTGTTCAATTCGGGTAAATTGTTCTTGGCGCTGATTGTAAATGCGTTTGTAATCTGTACAATTCAACCTCATCGTAAAAGCAATGAATGAAGTTGAAATGAGTAAGAAATTAAAGAGTGCTTTCATATCTCTAAAAATCATTTTTTTGTTGTGACGTATCTCTTTCCATGCTTATTAAATCAATCTACTGAGAAGCTTAATTCGTATTTTCTGTTTTTGGTGTCCCAAACCACTAGTTTGTATATGCCTATTTGAACACCTGTGCCAAAATTCAATTCGTATTGATTGAAACCTGTTCGCTTGACATTTATTTCTTGGGCTAATTCTCCGTTTTCCTGATTGAATTTGGCTTGCGCATTAATTGGGGTATTTTCTTGGTTCAACAACCTGAATTTTAGTTCTTCCGAATTATAAGCTTCTGAAAATTCAAAATAAAACTTGCCATTCTCCGCACGGCACAATGCGCCATCTTGCACTAATTTCATCTTATAATAAACAGGTGTCAAAACCGGAGGGATTGCTAGAATGAATTCCCAAGCCTCGGAGGAACAAACGACTGCATTGTTCATGATTTTTTGAACTTGCCATCCGTATCTTTTTCCTTCTTGTAACTCAGGTGCATCGTAGGGGTAGAATAATTGGTTTTGAGCTAAATGATCCATGTGCACTAATGGAGTGTTGACCATCACGCCGGATGCCGCATCCTGGTTGTATTGAAGTTCAACAACTGTAATCTGATAGTATTCACGTTCGTTGTTTACCGGTAAACCTCCCCAAATGGACCATGTTAGTAAGGGATGATGGGTGAAAATGGTATCTCCATCAGCAGGTGTATTCAGCAAAATGCTTTCTTGCGAAAACAAGGTGTTTGTCAGGAATAAGGTCACTAAAAACAGTAGTTTTTTCATCTTATTTGAATTGATAATTGATACTCGTTTGTATATAGAATGGAAAGCGCGCAAATCGTGTTGGGTCGTAGGTATTGTAAAAATCACCTAGAATTAGTTTTTCGACTCTTGCCACCCAACTCAGTTGTTTTGTCCATCTGAAATTGATTCCTACTAAGCCTCCTGCTTGATAACCATATTTCGTGCTTCTTGCCATTTTAAGTCCAGCTGTTAAGTCTATGCGTTCTAATTTGTATAGAAAGGCATCTTGAATTAACCATGTAATTGCACTTGCCGTGTCTGTAGGAACACTGCTTTTGAAATAAGCCAACGTGAAGGTGTTTTTTCCAGCATCAAACTTGGTTTGATGGTCGGCACTGAGGTGTGTTAAATTGGTCAATCCTTGTATGGAAGTGATTTTATAAAAGTCCGCTTGTAGACCTGCGTTTTGCTGAATTCCAAATAGCTTATAGCTTCCATTGGCGGAAAAAGCTGCCATGTAATTCATTGCTTGCGAGAGCATTTGCGGTTGGCGGTACTTTTGATTTAAATAATTGACTTGGCCACTAACTTGTATTTTCTCAAAAATGACTGAACTAGCATTTACCCCATACATATCTACTTGTTTGGTGGTGTCTTGTAAACGATTGACATTGTTTTGGTCGGTGCGGTAGGTAAATCCAAGTTGTGTTCCAGAGGTTATGTTGTGTTTTGTCTGTACCTCAAAACGCATGTTGTTGGGTTGTAGAATTCCCATGCTAGCCATATCTGCTTGTGCATCCAAGAAACGCAAACTTGCTGTGACTGAGGAATGAATGGGATTGAATTGCTGTGTGACACGCAACAAACCTGTGTGTGTTCGATCGGCTGAGAATAGACTTTTAAGGGTTGAAACATGGACGGAATCATCTGCGTGTTGTGCTAACGATGTTTTTCCATATACTAAATCGAAGGCAGTTCCCCGTGTGAATGATGGAACCCAGCGCAAATCCAATTCAATGCCCGCTGCCGGTTGGACGTTTGTGGAACTATCTGTTTGATAAAATCCAGTGGTTATTCCTTTGTTGGTATAACGAACACCGATAAAAGCATGTGTTTTGTCTTTTTCTCCAATACCTGCTTTTGCCATCACCAGCATGCGCTTGTCCTTTATGGATTGAAAATCGAATTGATTGAACAAGTTCATTGTGTTTTGAAGGCTGTTCTGCAAGGCATTGTTGGTGACCATTAGGTTGTTCATCGTAACTCCAGCGGTCAAGGCGTAATACCATTTTCCTTTTTGGATTTCCATGTCAATTCCTTTTACAGGAATGGCATTTTTGGATAAGGCACTGGTTTTGGGATAGGTTAGTCCAATGTCTAATTTTTTGAAAAGACCGAGGCTTTGAAGTTGTTTGGCCGAAATTCCTTGCGCTAATTTCATCCATTGGTCTTTTTGCTCGATTACATTCGTTTCCAATGAATCCATTTTGTTTTTCAGCGTTGAAAGTTTGGCAACGTAGTATTGAATGGTGTCGGCTTGTTGCTTGATTTGTTCGATTTGTTTTTTTCGTAATTCAAATTCCGCCAGCAATGAATCTGCTTTTTGTTTTGCTTGTAAGGCTTGCTCGTACTTTTCATTGTAAGCTTTTGTCAAACTATCTCGTTTGCCGGGTTCTACTTTGGAAAGTGAATCCCGCACTAATGAATCCATTTCCAACATTTTGGAATTGGCTTGTTCTTTAGCTATTTCTTTTAGTTTCTCTTCTTGCTCTTGTAATGTTCTTTGTATTTGGAGTTTCATTTTGTCACGCAAGAGTTCGGTGTATCCTAATTTACCATTGAGTTCTGCTTGTTTTTTATCTAGTTCATCGAGTTGCTGATTGATTTGTTCGGAAACTGCCGATTGGTTTAGTTTGGGTAATTGCTTGAAACGCTCTGTATCCATTGATAGTCGGAAATAATTATTGACGCCGATTGGATTTTTGACGGTCGCATAACGCCAAGACAATTTAACTGGTAAAAATAACAGGGTACTATTCAATGCTGCTTCTGTATGAAAAACCTGTATAGGTCGTTCTGTATTCGGCATAAAATAATTGGGTAATTGCCCTACATCATATCCCATGCTTACTTGTCCTCCAAGCTCGGGTAGATAGTGTTGCCAGTTTTTGAGGCTGTCTTTTGAAGATAGGTATTCGGGGTGCTTGGATTTTAAATCAAAGGGAAGTTGGATTTTTGGTAGTGTGAAGTCCTTGATGAATTGCTTGACATTGAATGATTCAATTGAGGTTTCTGAAATTTGAAGTGAATCTTTATTAATTGGTATGCCGATGACTTGCCCCAATGAACGCTCAGGAAGTAATTGAATTATAAGCAGCATAATAATTAATCTGTTCAAGTTGTCTCATTTTATTGTGTCTTGATGATTTAAACAGCTTGTCTTTGCCACTTGATTTGTAATTCAAATCAATGTTGTTTAGTCTCCAAAAAACGTTAAAATTTAAAGGGCGAAAGTTAGGAAATCAATTAGTTAATATTTTATCAACTGGTTGTTTCAAAATGTTTTAAAACACACTTAACATCTTGTTTTACTGATATTTAAGTGGTATTTTCCTGAAATCATTTTACATTTTTACCCTTAATAAAATAAGGGTTTACACCTAATGGG